>CAWUKE010000021.1:0-20267 GCA_963922935.1 uncultured Alphaproteobacteria bacterium
GCATGAAGGCGAGTGGCTCGAGCCTGTCTGCGTCACCTACCGAGATGAGGTCAGACTGTGCGAATTAGGGCCGAACACACAAGGGGTGGCTGCCCTACAAATGTTGGAAATGTTAGAGCGTTTTGACCTGCGCAGTATGGGCTGGGGTTCTACTGATGCGCTGATGGCCCAGGTAGAAGCGAAGCGATTAGCCTTTGCTGATCGGGCGCTCGGTTACGCCGATCCCGAATTTAGCGGATTATCGCCGGACTGGTATATTCGGGAAGGCTATAACGCCAAGCGCGGCGAGATGATTGACCTGTCAAAGCCGCTCGCGTCTGTCTCTTCGGACTTGCCGTCCGTCGATATTAAGCTGCAAGACGGCGACACGACCTATTTGTCGGTCACAGATCAGAACGGCATGATGGTCTCGCTCATCCAATCAAATTACCGGGGCATGGGTTCAGGCCTCGTCCCGGACGGTTTGGGGTTCATGTTACAGGATCGCGGCCAGCTCTTTTCTCTGGACCCGGCGCATCCCAATGTTTTTGAACCTGGCAAGCGCCCGTTCCACACGATTATTCCGGCCTTTGCCTTTAAGAATGTCGATGGCGATTATGAACCTTGGCTGAGCTTTGGTCTGATGGGTGGAGGTATGCAGCCACAAGGCCACGTCCAGATCATCCTCAACCTGATTGATTTCGACATGGGTCTGCAAGAGGCAGGTGATGCCGCCCGCTGGGAACATCGTGGCGGGTGCGAGCCAACAGATAGTCTGGGCAGTGGGTGTGAAAACGAATTGGGCACGATCTGGCTGGAAAGCGGCATCCCTATGGAGACGCGAACGGAAATCGAAGAGCGCGGCCATACGGTGCGCTGCTGCCAAGCCAATGGCGGCGGCTACCAAGCCATTATGCGCGACTTCGAAACAGGCAGCTGGATTGCCGCGACCGAAATGCGCAAGGACGGTAATGCGGACGGCTTTTAACCAATACGGCGTTGAGCGTTAAGGCGGACTGGTGGAGCCAAGGGGAGTCGAACCCCTGACCTCTTGCATGCCATGCAAGCGCTCTACCAACTGAGCTATGGCCCCAAATCCAGATCTGTGACCTCGCGGGATGTCCCGCGAGAGAGCCGCGTCTTAATCGGGCCAAACCACAACCGTCAACGCGAAAAGTAAGTGCCTTTCAAGGCTAAATGAGAGGGCTTAGACGTCCGTGTCGAGGTCGATATCGTCATCGTCCTCATCATCATCGTCACCGGATCCTGGCGGCAGTGGATCATCGTCATCGTCATCAGCGACAAGCGCGGCATCCTCGTCCTCATCATCTTCTAGATTATTGAGGTCTGGATTTTCCTCATCATCGCCAGAGCCGCCGCCGATGATGGCGACATCGTCACCGTCGAGCTCCAGCTCTTTGGCTTCCTGCTCTTCTTCGTCGATATCATCCTCATCGATCTCGACCTCGGCCTCATCATCCTCGTCTTCAGGATCAGGTTTGGACGATTTCATCTGACTGACAGGGGCCAGGCTTTCATTTTCCAGCTCGCGCGGATCAAAGCTGTGACCGCAATTTGGACAAACAGCCGGAATATTGTTCAGATCGTAAAACTTGGTTTCACATTCCGGACAGACGCGCTTTGTGCCAAGCTTCTCAGCGCGCAGTTCTTTCTTGGTTTTGGCAGCCATTTTAAGGGCCTTCGTATGAGCTCTCTATCATAGAGAGACTTGCAGTGAGCAAAGCACGGGATTAACGCCGCGCGGGTAATCGAATGGCGGGTCTTTAGCGGTCCGCATTGCGCTGTCAACATGCGGGTGCAACACGCGCTGAAAGGTCTTTTTGTGAACATGTCGATTCCGGCTACAGCCTACGGCTCTGACACCTTGTCTGGCACGATTATCGCCCCCGGGGATAAGTCGATCAGCCACCGCTCTATCATTCTGGGGGCGATGGCGGACGGCGTGACAACCGTCTCCGGTCTGCTTGAGGGCGCTGACATTCTCTCGACCGTCGGGGCCATGCAGGCCCTCGGCGCAAAAATCACCCAGACGGGTCAGGGCACCTGGTCGGTCGAGGGCGTCGGGTCCGGCGGATTGCAAACGCCGACGGCGCCCGTCGATTGCGGCAATGCGGGCACAGGTGTGCGTCTGATCATGGGCGCAGCGGCGGGCTATCCCATCACCGCGACCTATACAGGCGACGAAAGCCTGCGGTCCCGGCCGATGAACCGTGTGCTGGATCCCCTGCGGCAGATGGGCGTGGAAGCCGACGCGCAAGAGGGCGGGCGCTTGCCTTGCACTGTGCGGTCTCATGGAAACCTCACGCCGATTGATTACACGCCGCCTAAAGCCAGTGCGCAGGTCAAATCCTGCGTGCTTCTCGCGGGTTTGCGCGCGACTGGCCGCACAATTGTGCGGGAAATTGCGCCGACGCGGGATCATACGGAAACCATGCTGGCGGCGTTTGGCGTGCTGGTTGAGCAAGACGGCCTCTCTGTGTCTGTGGACGGTCCCGCGACCTTGAAAGCGACGCATATTGACGTGCCGGGCGATCCCAGCAGCGCCGCCTTTGCCACAGTCGCCGCGCTAATCGTGCCAGGCTCAGATATTTTGATCCAAGGCGTGATGCTCAACCCGCGCCGCACGGCTTTGTATGATGCGCTCATCCAAATGGGCGCGGACATCACGTTCGAAGATGAACGGACCGTCGGCGGCGGAGAAACGGTCGCCGATATCCGTGTCCGACACTCCAACTTGCGAGGAATCACCGTCGACCCCAGCCGTGCCGCGGACATGATTGACGAATATCCGATCCTGGCTGTGGCCGCGGCCTTTGCCGATGGGGTGACACATATGAACGGCATCCACGAACTCCGGGTCAAAGAAAGCGACCGCATCGCCGCGACTGTCGCGCTGTTGTCGGCCAATGGCGTAAGTGTGGACGAACGCGAAGACGGGATGAGCGTGACGGGTAATGGCGGTCTCCTTGTTAAGGGTGGGGCGACCGTCACCACCCATCATGATCATCGCATCGCCATGAGCGCCCTGATTTTGGGCCTGCGGTCCGAGACGGGCGTGTCCGTCGACGACGCCAGCATGATCGCGACCAGCTATCCCGCGTTTTTTGATCAGATGGCAAGCTTAGGCGCGCGGGTTGAGCAGGGTTAGGGGCCACTCACTTTACCTCTCTCTCTTCCGCTAAGGCCGACTTGATCGGCCTGTCTATCACCCATCGCTCTCGTCTATCTGGGCAGGGTTTGGGAGATGGGCTCGCCGGTCAAGCCGGCGAGAGCAGATTTAACAGATGTGTTTGATTTGCGGGTAGCCGCCATTGTCCTGCCCCCGCGCCGATCGGGGGCTATCGCAGCGATCGTCAGGAATGTGACGAGGCGCGGGGCTGCCCCGGCGACCGGGACATTATGGAATTACCGTTTCGTCGCTGGGAGAACCCCGCGCGAGCGGAACCGAGCCACACCTGTCATCCACACACAGTCAGGCGGCCAACCGAATAGCTCACGCCCTCAGGGCGACTTAATGCGAGCTCTCTTTCGAAGGGCTGCACCAGTTTCGACCTCGGTCGCAACGGGGGTGCATGCGTCCAGCTTGAGCTGATCCTTTAAACACTCACCACGCGCATCGCGCCGCTCTGTATGGACTCCAGGTCTGAGGCGTTTGAACGAGGCCGCGTTACCTCCTCGCTCCCGCCGCGAAGCCAGCTCGCGCTCGCTTCGCCCCAATCCGCCCCACCCGCCAAAGGCCAACGCGCCTCCTCGTCGAGGGTGGGACATAACCGTACAGTACAAATCAAAGCCGGGGATTGATTACAACAGAAAGGCAACACACGGAGCCGAAGGCGAGTATGATGTCTTTCTGTTAGCCTCCGCAGGAGCCGAGCGAAGCGAGAGATCGGTGCCGGTTTGGAGGGTCGTGAAGGTTGGGAGATGGGCTCGCCGGTCAAGCCGGCGAGAGCGGGAGAGGAGGGCAAGTATATTTAATTCTACCGCTCAGGCCGACTTGATCGGCCTGCCCATCACCCAAAGCGATCCACCATTGAAACGGGAATAGGGTCGCCAGAAGGCCTTGAAATGGATCACCCGGACACGCCGGGCGATGACAGAATATCGGTTATTTCTTGGCCGGCGTTTTCTTCTTCGCAGTCGGCTTTTTTTTCGCAGCAGGCTTCTTCTTGGCAGCGGGTTTCTTCTTCGCCGCCGCTTTTTTGCGGGTCGGTTTTTTGCCGCTTTTGGCTTCCTTCTCCGCAATATATTCCAGTGCCATGTCAATATTGACGTCTTGCGGGTCCTGACCTTTGGGGATGGTCGCGTTGATCTTGCCCCATTTTACATAAGGCCCGTAGCGCCCGTCGAGGATTTGGACAGGCGCTTCATCACCTGGATGTTTCCCAAGGTCTTTGAGGATTTTCGCCGCATTGCGCCCGCGGCCGCGGCTCGCCTTTTTTTCTTCAATCAGGGTCACGGCACGGTTGAGACCGACATCCCAGACCTCTTCGATCGTTTCGAGCGACGCAAAGGTGCGCTGGTGAACCACGTAAGGCCCGTAGCGGCCAATCCCCGCGCTGATGGTTTCACCATCTTCGGGGTGAGCCCCGATCGGGCGGGGGAGTTCGAGCAGCTTCAGCGCTTTTTCGAGGTCCATCGCCTGCCAGCTCCAGCCTTTGGGTAGGCTCGCACGTTTGGGCTTAGGCTTCGGTTTGGCGTCCGGGTCAACGTCAGCAGGCAAAGCCAGTTCGACGTAAGGTCCGAAGCGACCGGTCTTGAGCCAGACGGCTTGGCCATTGTCGGGATGGACGCCGAGTTCCGTATCTTCCGCTTCCGCCGCTTCGCCTTCACCCGCGCCAAAGGGGCGCGTGAATTTGCATTCCGGATAGTTGGAGCAGCCGACGAAAGCGCCGAACTTACCGAGTTTCAGCGAGAGCTCGCCTGTGCCGCATTTCTGGCATTGGCGCGGGTCTGATCCGTCTTCGCGTTCCGGGAAAGCGACGGTTTTCAGGGCCACATTCAGTGCGTCGAGGACATGCGTGACACGCAGCTCTTTCGTGCCGTCCACATGGGTAGAAAATTCATTCCAGAAATCGGACAGCATCCGCTTCCAGTCGAGGTTTCCGGCGCTGATCTTATCCAGCTGTTCTTCCAAGTCCGCCGTGTAATTATACTCGACATATTTGGCGAAAAACTCTTCGAGGAAAGCAGAGAGCAAGCGGCCTTTATCTGACGGGGTAAAGCGGCGCTTATCCAGCGTCACATACTCCCGGTCCTGCAAGACCTTTAGGATGGAGGCGTAGGTCGACGGGCGACCAATGCCCAACTCTTCCATGCGCTTTACCAGTGACGCTTCCGAATAGCGCGGGGGTGGTTGTGTAAAGTGCTGCTCAGCCGCGACCTTTTTGGCGTCCGCATTTTGGCCGGATTTGAGCGGTGGCAAGACCTTGCTGTCTTCCTTGTCCTCAGACTTCGGCTTTGTCGCTTCATAAAGTTTGAGGAAGCCATCAAAAGCGACGACCTGACCCGTCGCGCGCAGAGCGAGGCTCTTGCGATCATCTTCAATCGTGACGGTCGTGCGTTCGAGCTTGGCCGACGCCATCTGGCTGGCCGTGGCCCGTTTCCAGATCAGCTCATAAAGTTTGGCTTCATCGCCCGAGAGCGGTAGGCTACCGGGCTTGCGGCCAAAGCTGGTCGGGCGGATTGCTTCGTGGGCTTCCTGCGCGTTTTTGGCTTTGGAACTATATTGGCGGGCGGACCCCGGCAGGTAGTTTTCGCCATATTCCGAGCCGATGGTGGCGCGGCAATCGCTGATCGCTTCGCCCACCATCGAAACGCCGTCGGTCCGCATATAGGTGATCAGCCCGACCGTCTCTGCGCCGATATTGATGCCTTCATAGAGCTTCTGCGCCGTCTGCATGGTGCGGGTGGCGGAGAAGCCGAGCTTGCGGCTCGCTTCCTGCTGCATTGTCGACGTCGTGAACGGTGGCTGCGGGTTACGCGTGACGGGCTTGGCTTCAACCGATGTGATAGACAGCGACGCGCCTTTGACGGCGGCTTCCGCGGCCCGGGCTTTGGTTTCATTATCGAGGCTGAACTTATCGAGCTTCTCGCCATCCAGGCGAACGAGATTGGCCGTGAAGGCACCTGACGCGGTTTCCATATCCGCGCCAACGGACCAATATTCGCGGGGATTGAACTGTTCGATCTCCGTCTCACGCTCACTGATCAGGCGTAGCGCCACAGATTGCACACGGCCCGCGGACCGTGCGCCGGGGAGCTTACGCCAGAGCACGGGCGAGAGCGTAAAGCCCACAAGATAGTCCAGCGCGCGGCGCGCCAAGTAAGCATCCACCAATTCCTGGTCGAGCTCGCGCGGGTTCGCGATGGCGTCGAGGACATTATTTTTCGTAATCGCGTTGAAAACAACGCGCTCAACCGGCTTGTCCTTGAGCAGCTTCTTTTTGCCGAGAACATCTAGCAAGTGCCAGCTAATCGCTTCGCCTTCGCGGTCCGGGTCGGTCGCGAGGATCAGCTTATCCGCGACTTTGAGAGCGTCGGCGATGTCTTTGATCCGCTTTTTAGAGCGCGTATCGACGCTCCAGCTCATGGCGAAATCTTTCTCCGGATCGACCGAGCCATTTTTAGACGGCAGGTCGCGGACATGACCGAAGCTGGCGAGGACTTTGAAATCCTTGCCGAGATATTTTTCGATTGTTTTGGCTTTGGCCGGGGACTCGACGATGACGAGGTTCATAAGGCTCCAACGGGCTAAGCTGTGTCGCTAAAGTCTATACGCACAGGGGCAGGCAATGCGGCGGGCATGTGGGCGAGCGAAAGGTCTCTGTCAATGTGAGCGGTGATATTGACCGTCAAACGGCCAATGGAAGAACCTGGGAAAAACACCCATAGGTTGTTGTTATATTCTTAGCACGTGATATGATTCGCGTGTATAGAGAGGGACCTTATGGCAGGAAAAGCACACTCTGAAGCGGTTTCACCCGTTCCGCATACAGATTTACAGCGATATCTGATGGAGATGGCAGATGAGCTTTATCATCTCGCCCTCATGGCTGGACAGCCAAGCGCCGCTGCGCTCTTTTCCATTGCGGCCAGCCAAATTCAAAGTTCTACAAAAGGCTAATCCGCCCGTCACTTTCAACGGCGATTTCGCCGTTCAGCTCCATTTCCATCAGCGCGGCAGACGCCATGTCGTAAGGTAGGTCAGCGCGACGGATAATATCGTCCCGCGCTGTGGGTGTGTAGCTCATGGCTTGTGTGAGGGCGGTTTTGGCGACGTGAATATCGTCGTCAGTCGGGGGCGTGTAGGCCTTTGCGTCTTCAAAAAGCTGTCCTGAAGACGTCAAGGGCGTCATAGGTTCACGCGCCCTGTCGAGCGCGTCGATCACGTCTTGGGCGGTCTCGATCAGCGCGGCCCCTTGGCGGATCAGGCGGTTGCAGCCTTTCGTGCGCGGATCGAGCGGGCTGCCAGGCACCGCCATCACTTCGCGGTTTTGTTCCAGTGCGTAGCGCGCTGTGATCAGCGTGCCGGAGCGTTCGGCGGCTTCAATGACGACCACGCCAAGGCTAAGGCCCGAGATCAGGCGGTTGCGGCGGGGAAAGTCCCGGGCGGTTGCGCGGTAACCGAGTGGGTTTTCGCTCAAGAGCAAGCCGCGCTCCCGCATAGCGAGGTGTAGGTCTTCATTCTGGCGCGGATAGATGTGATCGACGCCGCCGCCGAGTACGCCAATTGTGCCTGTGTCTAACGCGGCGCGATGGGCGGCGGCGTCGATGCCTCGCGCCAAGCCAGACACAACCGTGAGGCCGGCTTCGCCGAGTTCGCCAGCGAGCTGTCTGGCGAACTTTTGTCCGACCGCTGAGCAATTGCGCGATCCGACCAGCGCGATACAGGGCTGATTGGCCAGCTCCGCGCGGCCCCACAGGCTGACAATCGGCGGGGTGGGGTCCAGAACGCGTAAGAGCCGCGGAAAGTCAGGCTCGACGGCGCAAAGGATTTTGACGCCTAAAGCCTCTGAGGCTTCCATTTCCGCTTCGACCTGTTCGGCGGCTGGCGGGCGCACGCTTTTGTCGCGGATAATACGGGGCAGGGCGTCGAGCGCGGCCTCTGCTGATCCAAAGCGCCGGAGTAATTGCCAAAAGGCGACGGGGCCGACCGTGCGGGTGCGGTAAAGGCGCAGCCAGTCACGGCGCTCAGAAAAACTTAGGTCGCGACTGTCCAACGCTAGCCCTTTTGGCCGATCTTGGATTCTGTGCCAGCTTTTAGGCGCGCAATGTTTTCGCGGTGCCGCCAGACGATCAGCACCGTCATAAAAGCCACCATGGCGGCGGCCTGCCAGGGAAAGAACATCACTGCGACGGCGGTGCTAAAGGCCGCCGCTGAAAGCGCGGCCGCAGAGCTATACTTCGTTGTGAACGCGACCAGCAGCCACGTGCCAGCGGCGACCAATCCGACAGGCCAGAGCAGGCCCAGCAGCGAGCCGAAAAATGTCGCCACGCCTTTCCCGCCTTTGAACTTTAACCAGACTGGATAACAATGCCCGAACAGCGCGGCGGCGGCGGCGATGAAATGAAACGGTGCGCCAAACAAAGCGAGTGCGATCCACCCCGCACCCGCCGCTTTTAGCGCATCAAACAGCAAGGTCGTGGCGGCGAGCGCTTTATTGCCCGTGCGTAGCACATTGGTTGCGCCAATATTGCCAGATCCGATCTCTCGGATGTCTGGCCCGCCCGTGAGTTTGGTCAGGATCAGGCCAAAGGGGACAGACCCCAGCACATAGCCGAGTGCGATGGCGAGAGCGGCGTCTATCATTAGTCCCAATCCTTCCGCCGCAAGACCGCGAGGATCTGATCGCTCTGACCGTAAAGGGTCAGCTTCAAGCGGTTTGCTTCTGCCGCGCGGACCTGTGAGAGTAGATTAAAAAAGTCGTGTTCGGCTTGCATTTGCGGGCCGGGGCAGGCGCGCTTTGTGGACGCCAGCGGCCCGAATGTCAGCTTCCGGCCGTCCTGTGTGAAGCTGCCGAAGAAATTATTACAGCCGCCGGAGCCGTTGACCTCGCTATCGGAACGGAAGGCTATGAAGCGCCCATCCTCTTGAAAGCCCCATTCTGTGCCGACCAGCGTTTCGAGCGGCCGCTCTTGCGCTTTCACAAGCGCCTTCTGGCACGCGCTGAGCGCGCCCATCACAATGACAGGTCCAATCAGTTTGACGAGGAACGGCAGCGGACCCGCCATTAACCCGTCGTCCTGTAAGGATCGCCGAGCATGGAGGCGAGGCTGCGGCCATTTTCCGCGAGAGCTGCCACATCCACGGCCACGGCTTCCGTACATTGGCTGTGCCGTCCTTGCTCTTCATAATAGCCGGTGTTGAACGCACGGGTGAGCTCGCGGCGTTTTTCGTAATCTTCACCGGCTTCGAGCGTCAGCATTTGTGCCATATAATCGCGCCAGTGCTGATCATTCGCGCCAAAGCAGAGTGTGCGCAGATAATGCATTTGGCCTAAGTTTTTGGCCATGGCTTCGGGCAGGCTGGTCATGGTGATCATGCCGGCCTCGACGCGGCGTTCAGCGGCTTCGCGCGCTTCAATGGCGGCGCGTCGCGCTTCGGCTTCGCTATTCTGCGCGAGCGCAGTCGCGCCTGCGAGCAAGCCCAGTAAAGGACTAAGAACCAAAGCTGACAAAACGGTCCGCATGTTTACACCGTAGCGCGCGGAGGCAAGCGACGCAAAAGCCAAATGTCAGGCCAACATATCAGGCGATCAGGCCCATTTGCCGGGCGGCGTCCAAAATGATCTGTTCGGTCTTGGGCCACATTTTTAGGGCAGCAATGTCGCTGATCGACACAAATTGCGCCGCGTGAGCGTCATCGCCTGCCTCCACCGCGCCAGAGATCCACGTCGCGGCATAGTCATGCAGGCGGTAGCAAAAGCCTTCAAAGTCGGCGTCGATGACCTCGATCTTAGGGCCAAGCGTGGCGGTGACCCCGGTCTCTTCGGCGAGTTCGCGCAAGCACGCATCCTGTTCGCTTTCGCCCGGCTCTATCCGTCCGCCGGGCAAAGACCATTCGCCTTTGCGCGGGGCTTTGCCGCGTTGGATCAGCAGGACGTCTTGTCCGCGAAAGCAGATCACACCGACACAATCAATTCGCGGCTGAATTTCGGTCATGACTTCCGTTCGTGACTGATCGTGATAGGACGGGGCTATGTGTGGTCGTTACGTCGTGAATGCCGATTTGCAAACCATCGCCAGACGGTTTGGCGCAACGTTGTCCATGGGCGAATGGAGCTGGCAGCCACATTATAATATTTGTCCAACACTGGTCGTGCCTGCGCTGGCGCTAGGCGCGAGTGGGAAACGGACGTTAGTCCCCATGCGCTGGGGCCTACACCCGCATTGGTCTAAAGAGAGCCCGCAGGAGACCAAATACGGTCCGTTCTTCAATGCCCGGGTTGAAACAGCGCCGACCAAAGCCTCTTTCCGGACCCCCTGGAAGCGTCGACGCGCGCTGATTCCCGCCACACACTGGTATGAATGGACGGGCGAGCAAGGCGGGAAAGTCCCGTGGTGTATCAAACCCGAAGAAACAAAAGAGCCGGAGAATGGCCTGTTTGCTTTTGCCGGGCTGTGGGATCGCTGGCGCGTGGATGAAGGGATTGAGCTTTTATCCTGCACGATCCTGACGACGGAGGCGGATGGTCCGACGAAGCGCCTGCATCACCGCATGCCGGTGCGTCTCCCTGAAGAAACCTGGGAGGCGTGGCTCGATCCAGACGCGAACCCCGACATGATCACGGAAACGCAGCTCAGCGGCGACGACCTGATTTTTTGGGAAGTAGACCGCGACGTCAACAGCGCGCGTGCGGAAGGCTCGGCCTTGATCAATCCGGCGGTTTAGGCCGGCGGTGTAGTCGCGGACTCATCATCAAAGCGCGGCACGTCCGGGGGTGTCACATCGGGCGGGGCGTCTTGTTCGGAGAGACTAGGGGCATGCGGGAAGCGGTCCGGGAAGGACTGCCGCATGGTCTTCGTCACATAGTCTGCCATGCGCGCCCCGCGTTTGCCTAAGGGTCGGTCAGGGCCTCGCGTTGTGTCAGCAATCGTCTGGCGCTCCATCTCTGCATTGATTTCCGCCCCAATGATCACCGTCATCGCCGTCAGCCAGAACCAGAGCAGCAGGACGATCACCGCCGACAGGCCGCCATAGGTCACTTCATATTGGCCAAAGGTTTGGACGAATTTCGAAAAGCCCCAACTGATTAAGAGCCAGCTGAGCGTGGTGAAGATCACGCCCGGCATGACCCAGCGTTTGCGCGCGGGGCGTCGGGACGGGCCGAAGCGGTAAACAATGGCGGCACCAAACCCAAACGCGCCAATCAGGATGACCCAAGGTAGGGCACCGCCAATGATTGTCGCGGTCTCGTCCAAACGAAAAAATCGTAGGGCAGCCGGAATGCCCACCACTACAAATAGGGTCGCATAAACGAACAAGAATAAGCCGAGCGTCATGCCTGCGGCCGTCAGCGTAAAGACAAAAATATTGCGGGTTTCATTCTCCCCATAAGCCACATTCATCGCCCTTAGGAGCGCGCGAATACCCGCGCCTGCCGTGTAAAACGCAAAAAGCAGCGAGACAAAAATCCGCACAGAAATGGTGGAGTTTGGCGCACTGACGACCGCTTCAATCTGTCCGGCAATGATGGCCCAAGCTTGGGCCGGCAGAAGGGGTTCCATCATGCCACTCAAGGCTTGAATGTGGCTGATGTCGGCGAAAAAGCCATAAATCGACAAAAGCGCGGAGATCAGCGGGAACATGGATAGCAGTGCAAAAAACGCGACGCCCGCCGCGACGACGCTGACATTATCCCGGCTGGATTGCACAAAAGCGCGCGCCGCGATGTGCAGATATTCGCCCGCTGTAAACCGCAGGGGCGTGTCGACATGCCGTTGGGTAAAGTTGAGGGAAGCCAGTTTCATAGACCCGCCCAGAGTGGCGGATTCAACGCGGTCTGGCTAGGGGGAGTGCGAAATTCAGCAAAGACATCGCCGCTTTCGCGGCGAGGTCCTTCGGACGCTAGCCGAAGCCACACCTTACTCACGCGCGCTGCGCGTTCCGTGAGCTGCGTTTCGGCTGGGGGCGCGCTTTGGAAAAGCTCGGTAACTCTGGCCCTAAGACTTTTTCGGCGGTTGCGGGCGCTCGAACACCAGCTCGCGATCTGTCGACCGGTCTTCGACAAAGCGATAGCCATTCTCTGCAAAGGACGGCAGGTCGTCAGCGCTTTCAATCCGGTTCTGAATGACCCAGCGCGCAAACAGGCCGCGGCCAAATTTGGTGTAATATTGGATCGGGCGGGACTTGCCGTCTTTTGCTTCCAGGAATTTTACATTGATCACGCTGTGACCGAGCGTCTTGGCTTTGACCGACTTGAAATATTCATTCGACGCGAGGTTCAGCACGGTTTGATCCGCATGACCCTCTAAGTCAGCCCGCAGTGTCTCTTGGATGGTTGTGCCCCAGAAATCATAGAGATTGGCCCCGCGTGGATTATTCAGGCGCGTGCCCATTTCCAAGCGGTAGGGCTGAATTTCATCCATAGGCCGCAGCAAGCCATAGAGGCCAGACAAAATGCGCAAATTCTTTTGCGCGTATTCGAGGTCATCATCAGACAGGCTTTTCGCCTCCAGCCCCCAATAGACATCGCCATCGAAAGCCAGCGCCGCGGGCTTCATTCCGTCCGCTTGGTTGGCGGGATCAAAGGCTTCAAAGCGATCAAAGTTGAGCTTCGCCAGATTGTCCGAGAGATGCATCAGGCGTTTCAGATCGCCTTGGCTTTGTTCTTTGGCGGTCGCGGTGAGTTCTGCCAGATCGGATTTCAGTCGCGGTTCGGTCACGGCGACAGCGCCCTCATACGGGCTCATGTTCAGCTTTTTGGCAGGGGAAAGTAGGGTAATCATATCGGGTCCTCCTGAGGTCGGCGGAATTGCCAGTACCCGTGGGTGAGGAGGAGGTAGGGGTGATGCCGCGCGATCTCAAGGGGACAGAATGTCCGAATGGCTCTTTCACCGTCATCCCGGCCGCAGCGAAGCGGAGAGCCGGGACCTGAAGGCTGACCAGATTGCTAATGTGGGATCACAACCGTAAGGTCCCGGATCATCGGCCTTCGGCCTCGTCCGGGATGACAATAATGATAGCTATCCCCCCGCCAAAATACGCTGGAACAAGCTCTGCTCGACATAGCCATCGGCGGGCAGGTCGTTAGCCCGCTGCCAAGCGCGAATGGCGCGGCGGGTCATCGGGCCGACCTGTCCGTCCACACCGCCTGTGCTGTAGCCCTGCGCGGTGAGGGCCTCTTGCAGGCGTTTTTTGTCATCAAAGGACAGGGGCTTATCGCCTTCCGGCCACGGATTGCGAATGGCTTGGCGACCGCGCAGCGCATCACCGAGGGAGGCTATTCCCATAACGTAGCTGGTGGAGTTGTTATAGCGCTTCAGCACGTCGAAATTCTTGAACACGAGCAGTTTCGGTCCTTTATGTCCGCCCGGGACGAGCATTTTGGCCTCTAAGAATCCAGCCGAGCGCCCCCAGCGCATGCCGTTGGCGGGGGCAACGCCGAGAGCGGTCCACTCATTGATCGTCTTGGAGACCGTTTCTGTGAGGTTATAATCAAAATCATCGGGCACGATCACTTCGGCCATAACGGGTTCGCCAGAGCGCCAGCCAGAGCGGGACAGATAATGGGCGGCACTGGCCAGCGCGTCGGCCTCGCTCGTCCAGAGATCCTTATTGCCATTGCCGTCAAAATCGACGGCATAATCGCGGAAGGTGGTCGGGATGAATTGTGTCATGCCCATGGCGCCGGCCCAGGCTCCACGCAGTTGTTCAACCCGCACTTCGCCCGCTTGCAGAAGGTCGAGCGCGGCAAACATCTGGCTTTCCGCCCAGTTTCGGCGGCGGCCATCAAAGCCGAGTGTAGCGAGCGTGGTGAAAAGCTCGAAATCGCCCATGATCCGGCCATAGCTGGTTTCCAGTCCCCAAATGCTGGTCAGGATATAGTCGGGGACGCCATAGGTCTGCTGCACGGCTTGCAAGGTTTCGGCATGGTCAGACATTTCTGAGCGTCCGCGCGTGATCCGATCGGCGGACGCCGCACTTTGGATGTAGCTCCAGACGGGGCGGGTAAATTCCGGTTGGTTCGAATCGCGGCTGATCGTGCGCTCATAATAGCTGGCTTGCCCGATCGTCTGCGCCACCAGATCAGCGGGATAGCCTTTGGCCACGGCGCGTTGGGCCAAATCAGTGCGATAAGCCAGAAACTGATCCTGCCGATTCGGCTCGGATATGGCTTGGGTCGCGCTTTGCCGCGGTTCAGAGGCTTGACCCGTCGCGGTTGAGGCGCAAGCGGTGAGAAGCAGGACGGATATGAGGGCAATCTGGCGCATAGGCCCGCTTAGCAGCTATCAGGATGAATAGAGCGTTAAATCGCTGACAGGGACCGCAGATGCGCGCCTTGGTTGCGGAGTCGATGTCTGAATTCGCCTCTTTCTGCCCTGCGCGCTTGCATTGACTCCGGGCCGGACCGTCCATATAGCGCCGCTTCACGCCATCAGGTCACTCTGACGGCCCAAGAAATTCTAGTCCGAGATAATCCGATGAAAGTCCGCAGCTCGCTGAAATCACTGAAGAACCGTCACCGCGACTGCCAAGTCGTGCGCCGCAAAGGCCGTCTTTACGTGATCAACAAGACGGATCCACGCTTTAAGGCCCGCCAAGGCTAAAGAACGCTCCGCGTGCGTCCTTTCGCGCGCCTGTCTGACATGAACGTCATGAAATCACCCCTTGCCACAACCGGCGAGGGGTTTCAGCATGTCTGGGTGAAAGCTTTTTGGATCATAGTCGCCGCGGCCGCCTTATCTGTGCCAGCCCAAGCGCAGGTGGATAGTATAGATGACCTGTTAGAGCTGATGCCCCCGCAAGAGAGCTTGCCGGCGCCTGATGTGCCACCGGACTTACCGCCTGAAATACCCGAAGGCGATCCGCTCGACCCTGATGCGTCTGACGATGTCGAGACCATCATGCCGGGCCTGCCAGAGCCGCTCTCTGAAGAAGAGCTGGCCGAAGACGCCCCCGATTATTCTCAACTATCCCGCCAAGCCGAACGCGCAGCGCGCCTGGATGATATGTTTGCGCGCCTGCAAGCGGCTGAAAGTGAAGCCAGCGCCAAACTGATCGCTGAAGAGATCTGGGCGGTCTGGGTGCGCAGCGGGAGTCCTTCAGTCGATTTTACATTGCGCCGCGCAGCCGCCGCGCAAGCTCGCGGGGACGGCGCAACTGCGCGGGCGCTCTATGATGTGGTGACAGAGCTGCAGCCCGATTTCGCCGAAGGGTGGGCGCGTTCTGCCCGTCTGGCGCTCGCCGAAGAGGATTATTCCCGCGCCATTGGCGATGCGGTTCGGGCCCTGCAATATGAACCGCGGCACTATTATGCGCTTTGGACCATGGCGAACGTTTTGGAACGCATGGGAAAAGCCGATCAGGCCTTGGAAGCTTACCGTGAAGCCAATCGCATTTATCCCGAGCTTAAGAGCGTGAAAGACCGTCTTGAGACGCTCGAAGCGCAACTTTCCGGTGGCGTGCTTTAAACCCATCGCGTCCTGACGGGAAATTTTACCGCTAAAGCCCCTTCTTTCCTGCAACTGAGCGGTTGCGTCGCACAATCGCCGCGTTAGACGACCGCCCTATGCCTGTTCCTACACTTGTCCTGAATTTCGGCCATTCGGTCCTGCGCTCGCTGGAAGACTATACTGAAGCCGCGTCAGAAATTTACCGCCATTATCGCATGGGACAGAATATTGTTGCCGTGACGTCAGCCCAAGGCGATCAGACGGATGTGCTGATGGCGGAAGCCCGCCGCATTGGCCCGGATGCGAATGCGCGCAACCTGCCGGAACTCTTACAGCTCGGCGAGCGGCGCTCCGCCGCTCTGCTTGCGCTTGCCTTAGAACGGATCGGCGCGCCCGCCTTTGTGCGCCAAGCCCGCGATTTGGGTCTGACGGCGAAAGGCGATCCGCTCAATGCGGAACTGACGGGGCTGAAGACGGGGCAGTTGCTGCAAGACCTGAAAGATCATGATGTCGTGGTCATGCCGGGTTATGTCGCGATTGGGGAAAAGGATCGCGCGGTCCTGCTGGGTCAAGGAGGCGCGGACCTGACAGCGCTTTTTGTGGCGGATCAGCTCGGCGCGCCCGCGCTTCTCCTCAAAGATGTGGACGGGGTGTATAGCCGCGATCCGGCGGTAGAAGCGAAAGACCCGCTCAAACGCTATAGCCGTGTCTCTTACGCGGATCTGCGCCGTAAAGCTGGCCCGCTGGTTTCAAGCCGCGCGATTGATTATGCCCAAGGCGTGGGGCAGCGCTTTCGGATCGGCACACCCGGCATCTCGCATTATACAGAAGTCGGCGATGTGTCTGATGCGCCGGGTGCGGTGATTACGCGGCGTAAGCTGCGCATCGCCATGATGGGCTTAGGGACCGTCGGGGGCGGCATCTGGCGGCGCGTGGCCGCGCATCCGGATAGCTTCGAAATCGTCAAAGTCATGGTGCGCAGCCCGGATAAATATATCGCGCAGGGCTATGCGGAAGATGTCCTGACGACCGAGGCCGCGGATTTGATGGCGGCAAAACCCGACGTCTTTATCGACGTGTCAGGCCCAGTTGATCCCGCGCTTCAGATCACGCGTGATATGCTGGCGGCAGGGGTTCATGTGGTCTCAGCCAATAAGCAAGCCATTGCCGAAGGCGGACAGGCTTTGCTCGATCATGCGGCGACGTCTGGCGCGAAGCTTCTCTTCTCCAGCGCCGCTGGGGGCGGGATGCCTGTGTTGGAAATGTGCCTGCGGGAACGCGGCCGTATCGCGCGCGTTGAGGCGCTGCTGAACGGAACCACCAATTTCATGCTGGGCGAGATGGAAAATGGTGAGAGCTATGACACGGCGCTGAAAACGGCGCAGGATCGCGGCTATGCGGAGGCTGATCCGACCGCGGACGTGGATGGTCACGATGCGGCGGCAAAAATCCGCCTCGTCAGCTTACTGGGGTTTGGTCAGGAACTAACACCCGATCAGATTTCACGCGATACGTTGGACGGGGCGGAAAGCCTGCGTAAAGACGGGACGGTCTTGAAACGGGTCGCGCGGGTCGTGGGGGATGCAGGTGAAGGCAATCTGGTCGCAGACTTACGCTTGCGGGCGCTGTCGCCGAATAATTTCCTCGCCAAAGCGGACGGGGAAGAGGCGCATGCTGTGTTCGATTTCACCGATGGGGATCGCTACGTCATTCGCGGGAAAGGGGCGGGACGTTGGCCCACGACTGAGTCCGTGATGGCTGATCTCTATGATATTTTGAACGGCTAGCGGAGCCTCTTATTTAAGCTTGGCGCGGAACGCGATGTCGACCGCCACGTCGGTGTAAAGCGCGCCGGGTTGGGCGTAACCGTCCAGGGCGACGCAAATATAGGTCACGGCGTCAGACGGCCCCGCCGTGCAGTCACCAATGCCTGAGGGTGCCGTCACCGCCGTGCTATAGCCAATCGTCCCGACGGAAAGCCCGCTATTCGCGCCTGGCGTAACGACCAGCGGATCGGTCCCGGGCTGGGCCGACCCGTTCGCATCGCCGTTCACAAAAGTCATCTCTGGGGGGATGGCATCGTAGAGGAATAGGCTGTCGCGGTCCGGCACGCCATTGCCGATATTTTCAACGGTCAGTGTGTAAAGGACATCCGCGCCGGGGATCATGAACTCGCTATCGCTGTCGGGGTGGACGATGACCGTCTTGGACAGATCGAAGTCCTCAGACTGGCTGACATTTTCGACGCCAATATAGAAGATTTCTTCGGGAAGGTGAGACCGGCTCGTATCCCCCGCGACGGTTTCTTCATCAACGGCCAGGAGTACGGATCCGGCGGGCAAAGGATCAGCGCCATATAGAACGGCCCAGCTGCCTTGTCCGCCATTTTCCGCCGCTTGGGTCGCGACGGCCATATCGATGTCACCGGACACGTTATAGGTATAGGGCGGGTTATTACCGACACCCTGAACACTATTCGGGCCTTGATCGATTTGATAGGACAAGCCGTTGACCGTGCCATTGCCTTCTTCGAAGATGATATAGCCCAGCGTTTCACTCGCGCGGGTGCCGTTGATTTGGCCAATATGTTTGCCGACCCAGATGGCATTGGTCGTCGGTGGCGATCCGCGCCCGCTGCCATTCCACGTCCAGAACACGCTGGCATTCGCGTCGTTAAAGGTCATCACGGACCCTAGGACAACGGGGTTTGTAAAGGTCGTGGCGAGCGTGTTGTCGATCCGTTCACTGCGAGAGTTCTGCCAGCCAACGCCTTGGCCATTGGTCTGATCTGACAGGACGGTTCCGGCCTCAAAAGCGCGGCCATCGGGTAAGGTATGCGCCCCGCTTTCCGCGACGAGGCAGTAGACATTGGAGGCCGTGACGGCGCTGCTATTTTCAAAGCGCTGGGTGCGGAGCTCAAAGCTACCCGCCATCACATTACGCAGGCGGGGCGTGGCGGAATTATTGGCGGAGCTAGGGAGATTATAGGTGCAGACGACGACGGGATTGGACAGGTCATTGGCAATGTTGACCGTTTGCCACGTCCCGCTGACATTGGGGATATTGTGGATTTCGAGGTCTTCGGACAGCAATAAAGGCACATCCTGTGCGACCGCCGGAACAGCAGAGAGCAGGGCGAGGCCCAAGGCCCGCGAATATATGCGGAAGAGCCGCAACATAGCTAAAAACTAGAAGGAAGCGTCTTAAGAAGGGCTGAACGGGGCTGCGACGCTCATCTGCGACCCTAATGAATGGTTCATTCCCTATACATCTTGCGGTCTCTCGCTTATGGCGCGCCGCATGTCTGATGCTATTATTCCTATGGACTTAAAAGCGATTGATCCGGTCTTCGCCAAGAGCAAAGCGTGGCCGGTTGAACAAGCGCGCGAGCTGGTCAAACGCCTCTTTATCGAAGGCAAGCGCGGTAAGGTCCGGACAGACCCTGTCGTGTTCGAAACCGGCTATGGCCCGTCCGGTCTGCCGCATATCGGGACCTTTGGCGAGGTCGTGCGCACGACCATGGTTCGCCACGCTTTTCATGCGGTGACGAATAATACGATCCCGACACGCCTGATCTGTGTGTCTGACGATATGGACGGGATGCGCAAAGTGCCGGGGACCGTGCCAAATCCGGAAAGTCTGGAAGAGCATCTGCAAAAGCCGCTGACCGATGTGCCGGACCCGTTCGGGACGCATGATAGCTACGGCGCGCATATGAATGCGCGACTGCGCGACTTCTTGGATAGTTTCGGGTTCGAGTATGAGTTCAAAAGCGCGACGGAGCTCTACAAGAACGGGACGTATGATCCCTATCTGATCCGCGCGCTGGAGCGTTTTGACGCCATTATGGATGTCATGCTGCCGACGCTCGGTGAAGAACGCCGCGCGACCTATTCGCCCTTCCTGCCGATCAGCCCCACCACGGGCCGGGTGCTTTACGTGCCGATGAAAGCCGTTGATGCGAAAGCGGGCACCATCACCTTTGAGGATGAAGACGGGACAGAAGTGACGCAGCCCGTCACCGGTGGCCATGCGAAGCTGCAATGGAAGCCGGACTTTGGCATGCGCTGGGCCGCGCTGGGCGTGGACTTTGAAATGTTCGGTAAAGACCACCGCGACAATGCGCCGATCTATTCCAAGATCACGCGCGCGCTGGACGGTGAACCGCCCGTCCAATATGTCTATGAGCTGTTCCTCGACGAAAAAGGCGAGAAGATTTCCAAGACCAAAGGGAACGGCATTTCCGTCGAAGACTGGCTGGCCTACGCCCCGCAAGAATCGCTGTCACTGTTCCAATTCTTGCGGCCAACCGTGGCCAAGAAGCTCTATTTCGATGTCATCCCGAAAATGGTCGATGAATATTATCAGCATCTCGCGGCCTATCCGGGGCAAGACGAAAAGCAGCGCGTGAATAATCCGGTCTGGCACATTCATTCCGGCAACCCGCCGTCTTACGTGCCGCCGCTGACTTATCAATTGTTGCTCAACCTCGTCAGTGCCGCCAATGCTTCATCTAAGGATATCCTCTGGGGCTTTATCAGTCGCTACGCGCCGGATGCGTCGCCAGAGGCGAACCCGGAACTGGACCGCCTGTGTGATTATGCGGTGCGCTATTATCAGGACTTTGTCGCGCCAACCAAAGCCTATCGCGA
>CAWUKE010000022.1:0-18995 GCA_963922935.1 uncultured Alphaproteobacteria bacterium
CCGTGCCCCAAACCCATCGACGTGTTTTTCACAACAACGGCAAGATCATCCGGATCGTCAGATGCGCGTAAAATATCAAGCGCGCCCTGATCGCCGTTATTGCCATCGGATAAGCGCATTGAGCGATAGTCAAACGGCTCGCTTTTGCCCGCCGCAATGGCCTCCGACACGTTTCGACCTGCAACGGTTGGGACCACGCGGCCCTGCGCTTCAGCGATAGAGAGCAAACTAGGATCACCTGTCAGATCATAAGCTATGGCAACACCGTGCAGGAGTTCCTGCGTGGCTATGCCCTTATCTTTGATGGCGTCATTGATCGGGAAGAACAGGCCACCATAGTTTTGATGAACGGTGGAGTAAATCGCTTTTTTGAGGATGCCATCACGGCGTGCGAAAATCGCCCGCTCGGGCTCATTCGCCTCAATCGCCTCGGCAAACAACACAAAGGGCATCAACGCATAACGCTGATAATAAGGCCCTTCATTGTAATAGCCATCTGGCGAAAAGAGAACTTCCATCTGGCGCAGAAAACCGCCCTCACCCGAGAGATCGAGGCCAAGCAACGCTTTCTCCACATAATCGGGCCGGTCTATCGCATAGCCTGTCAGCCCAACAGCCGCCGTCGCCCAAGTCCCGTGATTGTGGATTTTGTTGAACGTCTCAGGCTGCCCCTCTGACAAGAACGCGACCATAGGGTGAAACACGCCGTCTTCGAGACGCAGGCGTGTCTCATCATCAAGTAATGGCCGAATTTTATCATAGCCTTGTGCGGCATGGACGAGCCACCAGGCTTCATTCAGACTCTGCCAGAAGAGACGGCCTGGCGATTGCTCTTTTTGTTTCGGATGAAGCGGCAGGTCCGCATACATATCAGCATAAGCGTCGAGGAGCCGGACCAAATGATCGGCATATCGTTGATCACCCGTTGCCTCGAAAAGTAGGCCTGTATCCCATATTTCCTTAGCATTTCGCTTATGCTGCTCATGCGTAAAGCCTCCACCCGCATCCGCCGGAACCGGAACATTAAGCGGTTGATCCAGTTTTGCGTCCACGCGAGACCGCATCGCCTCAAATGCGGTGTTATATAGCGCGCCTTGATCCTTTACCGCATCCGCTGTGACCGACGCAGCAGGACCCGTTACCGCTGCGTCTCCACAATCGACGAAGGTCGCAGACAGCACGAAGACACCTATGGCGGCGAGACGCTTCATTCCAGCCCTACATTATTAGACAGCCGGACCGTTGACGCTAACCCGCTTGTGATCTCTTTGAGTGTGGGGGACTGTGTGTTTCTAAACTGGTTATTTGCAATATCTGTCTGCGGATCGCCAACCGTATGCTCGATTAAAAACGGCGCGCTGTCGACGAATTCATTGTCGACAATATCTGTATCTTGAACGCCGTGCAGCCATAAAGACGCGCCAAGCGTATTCCGTGACCCGAGCCCAACATTGTCAAAACGCGACCCACGTAGCTCGAAATGCGGACCAAATGTGCTCTCGTCTCGTCCGCCTCGATATAGCGTTGCGAGGGCCCCTTGAACGTTCTTGAAGGCAGAATCCAAGATGGTGATATATTCCGCATTGTAGCGGCCAAAGTCGTCAATCTCGTCGTCGAAATTAAAGACCTGACCCGAGACATTTTCGACGGTTACATTGTTAAATCGAATGTAGTCCGCCATCGTACTTTTCGACCCGCGAATTACATCGAAGAAGCGGTTTACATCTAAGTCTCGGATTGCAGTATTTTCGATCTCAATCCGGTAATTCTGCGTCATCGAGTAAGGGCTGGTGCGGATGAGCGCATTTCCGACCATATCGGGCGCATCTGCCCCTGTGATTTCAACCCCATCGAGCCTTAGGCTTCCGCCATTTTCAACCTGAAAAAGCGCAGACCGTTCGAATGTTAGTGTCGCGCCGTTCTTGCTCGTGACAGTTACTGGAATGTCCAAGGCCAGAATACGACGGACCGTGTGACGCCCTGCATCGAGCGACAGAATGTCTCCCGCTTCCGCCGCAGCGAGCGCTGCTGAAAGAGCGCCCTCCTCGGTTGATACAGAAATGGTCTTGCCACTTCCAAAGGCGACGATCTCTGGCGCTTTAGGATACCAATCGACACCGACATCGCTTAAGGAGGTCACGCGAAGGTCGCGGGAGATACCCGCCTTCATATTGCCGTCTGGATAGAGCAATCCATTCGAGGCCCGACTTAAAGTGACATCCGATTGAGAAAACCCCGCCTTGAAAACAGGATCCCCAGGCGCCGCAACGACATTCTCAGAGAATGCTATGCCGGACATATCATCATAGACTTGAAAGACCGGACCACTTGGTTCTCGTGCAATTAAATTGCTGGAAAAGGTCGTATTGATCGGAACAGCGGAACGCTCTGCGTCACTCCCAGCCCCCATCTGAATGCGATCACTTTGAAGAATACTATTATTCTCGATCATCGCGCCATCGACCTGATGGTAGCGATTGATCGGCGAATTTGGCACGCCATTCATGATCGTAAATGCACCGCCAAAACGGATGCCTGTCAGCGCTTCCATGTAATTATTGCGGACGGTGTGACCCGCATTAATGACGCGAATGCCGCCCGTATGCTCCACCCCCTCACCCAGAAAGACATTGTCTTCGATAATGTTATTATTCCCGTGACGCATAGTGAGCGTTCCGCGCGCCCTCAGAAATGTATTGCTGCGAAGTTCGTTGCGACCGGATTTGACCGAGATGACTTCCAGCTCGCCATTGGTGCGGTCAAACACATTATTTTCGACAACCGTGAGGCTATCGCTCAGCGAATAATGGCTCGTTCCAATCCTGAGCGTTTCGCCACCATTTGACCCTAAAATTGGGCGCGGCCCAAAATAGTTATTCGCAATGACATGGCCATTTTCCTGGCTTTCTTCCGTATTGAGCCGCACCGCCATGGTGACGCCCTGATTGCCTTTGCCGGAGAGATGATTGTTTTCGAACCGATTGTTACGGCCATACATCATGACCCAGGTGTCAGTCTCGTAACGCTCTGGGTTGGTGAAGCCGTCAATCACGACGTTCCGCAAGATAGAATTATTCGCAAGTTCGTCTTTGTTTTTGCGAAACTCAATGACGCTATTTGTCGGGGTGAACCCGTCTCGAAAAATGAGACCTTCGACAATAAGGTGTTCGCCCGCGAGGCGCAAATTGGACTGTCCCGTAAGAACAACACCGCCTTCGCTTTCCGCGCGCAATGTTATGGGAGCGTCGGCTGTACCGCGAGCTTCAAACAATATCTCGAAATCAGGCCACTCGCCGTCTGCCATTACGATGGATTGACCGGGCTGAGCGGCTTGTATGGCTTGAATAAGCGCCTTTTGATTCCCAACAAGTTCATCGCCGGTACTTGTGTTCGGTCCGGCACTGCACGCTGCCAACGCGACAGCCGTAAGCGGCAAAGCGCTCGCGCCGCACAGATTGATGCGCGCCTTAAACACGATGACCTAATCTTATTGACATATTCGGCCTCTCCCCTGCGTGGCGGGTATCCCGTCCACAAAGAGACCATCTGTTAGAGACTACTGAATGTCAACCGAATAAATATACCAATTAATATTTATTGGTAGGACCAATAAGCGGAGCTTATCAAACAGTCTCAGTCGGCACGCATCAGATAGCGCGAACGGCTCTCAGACGTTTTTCGTCTTATTTCGCGATAAGCTTGCTCTTCGGACTCCTTCAGAAGCTCTTCGATCATCCGGGTAAAATGCGCGCGCATAGCCGTGCGGGCTGCATTGGCATCTCTCGCCTTCAGCGCGTTCAGAATATCGCGGTGTTCACGCTCTCGGGTCTCTGCGCCCTTATCACAGACGGTTTTGTAGACCGATTGGAGCTTCGCCGCATAACCCCGCATGCGCCAAAGATTTTCGATCGTATAGATAATAGCGGAGTTATTCGTCGCTTGCGCAATCGTGAGGTGGAACTTCTCGTCCGCTTCTTCATGGGTCAGGCCAGAATCGGGATCATCGCCAATCATGGCCCGAATATAGCCTTCAAGCTCTTCCAATATTTCGTCCGTCATCATAGGCGCGGCAAGCGCTGCCGCTTCAGCCTCAAAAAGCGCGCGCGCTTCCGTCAGCTCAAAGGGCCCTGCTTTTGGCATGCCACGTCCCAGAAGCTTTGACCCATCCTGAACGTAGGACCCTGAGCCAGACCGAATTTCGATCCGACCTTGAGCTTGCAAAGCGATAGCCGCTTCGCGGATCGAGACCCGACTGACTCCAAATTTTTCGGCCAGTTCGCGCTCGGCAGGCAACCTACTGCCTGGCGGGAATGCCCCCGAGTCGATCAGCTCAATGATTTCATTGGCAACGCGATGGTAAAGTCGATTGTCAGACACGCAAACCCTCCAGTTTGGCATGACCAATTACCCCATAGTCTATGTAAGTCCAGTCCAATTTTAATAATCAACTTTAAAGCAAAAACCCCGGCAAATCAGAACAGATCGGCCGGGGCAAAGCGAAGTCATATTAAAATAGACCTTTGGTAATGGGGAGCTGGGCCAGGCTTAGAAGTTGTAGCTAGCCCCGAAGATGACCCGGCGATCTGTCACGCCCTGATAACATTTCAGGCCTCCATCGCTCAGGCAGAACACGTCTGAAGACGACTCTGTCAAATTCACGGCATCAACCTGAAGCGTAAGACGATCCGTGACGTCATAGGACAGGCTGCCGTTTAACTGACCGCGTGATTCCTGAATGCCCCGGAAGCCGAATGGCGTGAAGACGTTCCCTGTTCCTGGCAGATCATCCGTCGCAAACGAGTCGCGCCACGTATACCGCAGCCGCGCGGAAATGCCGTACTTCTCGTAAAACGCCGTGAGGTTGTAGGCATTGTTAGACAGGTTCAGCAGTGTCGCGGCCTCGCGGGTCGCATTTGGAAAGCCTTGGGCTGCGAAGATCGTATTGTTGCGATTACCCGAGACATCCACGAAGCCCGTATTATTGTCTTCATTCTGATAGGTATAGTTGGCAATAAAGCCAAAGCCCGACGCCCAGGCAAATTCACCGAGACGGTCTTCCCAATCCGCCAGATTATATTGCAGAGCGAATTCAATACCTTCCTGTGTCGTCGAGTTTTCTGAGTTAAACGTGGACTGGTTCCCCACACAAACCCCGAGGCCTGTGACAGCTTCATCACCAAAGATGCCAGGCGATGTTCCGGGTGAGAAAATACCGCCATTTTCACACGGTGGCGTCACATCACGAACGCCGCCCGTCTCGTCTGGGGCATCGACACTCGCGCCGAACAACCCATCCCTTTCCTTGCGGAATACGCCCACACTAAAGACAGCTTCGGGCGCAAAGTACCAATCGATTGAGGCGTCAAGGCTCTGCACCTCTTCAGGGACAAGGAAAGGGTTACCCCCGACCGAGTTGCCGTTGACACCGCCAACATCCGGGAATGTCCGCGCGGCCGTAATCGACGTGAAGGACGGACGACGGATATCTTCATTAAAGGATGCCCGAACAACAACATTGTCTGACGCGTCAAATGCAACGTTCACGCGTGGCAGATAATGATCATAGCCGCTATCGACTGTGACCAAAGTCGCAACACCGTCAGTGATCTGATTGGCGGTGGATTCGATGCTCGTGTCGACATATCGCAGCCCCGCATTACCGCGCAGGCGGCCATAGTCGAAATTGAATTGGCCATAAACGGCGGTCGTATCTTCTTTAATATCAAAGAAGGCACTGTCGCTTGAAATGAGTTCTGTACCAAAGATCGGGCTCAAGCCTTGAGCAACTGCAGCCGCATTAATTGTCGCGACAGCCGCACTGGCATCCCGCGTCAGATTTGGATCGACCTGCAAGACACCATCAACCGCCAAAGCATTGCCGGTACCAGAGGCAAAGTTATCCGGAATTTCGCTAATGAGACCCGCAATCCCGCCTGCATTCAGGCTGCTGTTTAGACGGCTACTCCCGCTTCTTTGCGCATCACGATCGTCTCTTAGACTGGTGCGCGTGCCGATCCGAATACCAGCATCAAAGGAGGTGAAGAATTGCGATAGACCCGTATTAGAAAAATCGTAGCTTCCATCCAGACGGAGTGCTTCGTCGACATTCTCTCTCACGTCAGCACTATAAGTCGGATTGCCATCAACCACATAATTGTTTGGATCCAGTAATTGCGCTTCGGTTGGCGCAAAGGGATCGTTGAAATTGATGTCAAATCCAAATCCATCTGACAGATCAAAGATGATCGGCGTTCCGTTTTCGTCGCGGAAGTCGCTCCCGCTTGGCGCAATGAAAGAGTTCGGGTTAATAAAGTTCAAGTTAACGGACAGATTTGGATTGACCGTATCAGAGCTTGAGCGCGCATATTCGGCCGAGACTGTCAGCGCCTCAGTTGGCTCCCATTCACCGCCAAAGCGCAAGGTTGTCGTTTCCGTCAGGCGTGAACCCGCATCAGAGCCAACGCGCAAGAAGGGTGCGCCGCGACCGTCATTGACCTGCGCGTCTTCCTGTAACGGAGAGAACGTGCCCTGCGTGACAATCGCGATTGTGCCGAAGTCCTGACTTCCATTTTCGCCTGGCGCCGAACCGATATTGACCGTGTCAAACGCTGTGAAGTTGGCATTATCGCCCGTGACAACAGCGCGATCGCCAGAACCGTTAAGGCGGCTTACATTTGAGGCTTGAACGCGTGAGCCTGAGAGAAGCCGCTCTTGGTCATTGTAGACGATATCGGCGAACAGCCTCACATTATCGGCGGGCTTCGCCTCAAATGAGCCCGCGATATTGATGGTTTCGAACTCTTGTGTGCGCTGCACCTGGTTCAAGAACTGAACCCCAAGAAAGCGGTCGACGCCAACCGGGCAATGGGTTGGCGCGGGCGTGACGGTACAATCAACAAGATTATCGCGATCAAGACGGGGGCGGAAAGCCGTGTTTTCGGACTCAGTATAGCTCCCGCTCAGAACAAAGCCGAATTCTTTGCCGTCTGCATACTCCCATTTATTACCCACGGCTGCCGACAGACGCGGCGCGATCCCTGACGTCAGGCTACTGTCCTCGCCCTGCACGCGGGCTGATGCGAGAAAGCCGTCTAAATCAAGCGGGCGAAGTGTTCTGAGGTTGATCGTTCCGCCCACAGCCCCCTCAATATGAAAAGCCTCCGGCGCTTTAATCACCTCAAGACCTGCAATGATAGCTGGGTTTACGTCTGTAAAGTTAATGCCGCCGCGGCCATTGCCAGAGCCAACCGTTGTGACACCGTTAAACTGAATCAAGTTTTGGTCGGAGCCTCGGATCTGCACGCCTGTACCGACACCCTCTTCGCGCGTAATTTGAATACCTGTAATGTTCTCCAGGACTTCGGCGAGGTTTTGATCGGGAAGCTTACCAATATCTTCGGCAAGAATGACTTCGATAAGGCTGTCGGCCTCACGTTTTTCTATCAAAGCATTCTCAAGTGATTGACGAATGCCTGTTGCAACAACTTCATCTTCAACAGGATTATCTTGCGCAAAGGCAGCCTGCGCCACAGACATGGCCAACACTGAGGCCCCAGACAAATTGATGAGTGACCGACGCAAAGACGGACGGGTGGCGTGAGCTATAGACACTGTAATTCTCCCCAAGTGTTTTTTTGTTGACCCCTTCTGAAACCGGAATGAATGAAATGTCAACCTATCTTTTATACCAATAATCTTATTTTGGACTAACCAATTATCATGGGCCGCTGTATGTAGTGATCTCATCGTCTAAACGGATCTCACGTGTTCAGTCTCTCTAACGAACTTAAACACCACGCATTAAAACGCATCCGTCAGCCTCGGCAGAACCGGTGATGACGGCCCATGAGAAGCCATAAATGACGATGTCCTAACGCCCTGACCCTTTCACAATATTGACAGAGAACCTGTCGAAGGCAGAGATATTTTACGAAACAATTGCTGGGCTCACAGCCAGTCCGCGCCGCAATTTTCGTTCTGATGATCTAAGACTAGACAGCGACAAGGCCCCATTTTTCAAATTGTTAAAGTGGATGCATGATCAGACCCGCTTAAAAGCATACGAGACCTCAGGGCATTTTGCGACAAAGGCGCGATTTCGCTATTGCAAAAGAAAAAAATAGAGGATGTTCGTCATCGTATCTAGCGAAGCCTGTGGACGGGTGGCCTTCCGCCCCTGGGTTATGACGTGGTGGAGAAGAGGCTAGTTATCAATGAAAGCGAAGCCGAGCAGGTCCGTCATATCTTTGAGCGCTATCTCCAACTCAAGACCGTACGCTTCTTACAAGATGAGCTGACCCGAGATGGCTACGTCTCGAAGCGAAGGATCACAAAGACGGGACGGGCGACGGGAGGCAAGCCGTTTGAACGCGGGGCTCTCTACACCATCCTCAAGAACAAGACATATCTGAATCTGACGACCCATAAGGGCGAGATCTTCGACGGGGAACATGAGGCCATCCTCGACACCGAACGCTTCGAGAGTGTTCAACGCACCCTAACAGGCAATCGGCAGTCCTCCCGACTTCGGACCAGAGCTAAGCACCGCAGCCTTCTTGCCGGCAAGATCTGCACGCCTGAGGGTCATGTTCTGACCTCGAGCCATGCCAAACGAGACGCACGACGCTACAGGTACTATGTAGAACCAAAGCTTCAAGGCGAGCGAGCGCTCAACAGACGTCCCATCCGACTGCCCGCGCCTGAGATCGAGTCTCTCATTTGTAACGCCTTTGCAGACTATCTCACTCATCCAAGTCGACTGATCAAAGACTTTGGCGATGCAGAAATCAGTCCGTATCTGCTCAAGCAGATTGAACCGAAGGCACAGACGCTGGCTTAAGGACTCCGTGCGGCTGTCTGATCATCTGACATCGAAGATACGATCATCTCCATAATTGAGGTGATCACGCTTGTGCTCGATAACGGTTCTCCGACTGGCTTAGAGGTGTACATTGATCTAACAGCGCTGGCAGCTCAGTTCGGCATCGCCGTCTCTGACGGTAGCCAGACCACTCTCACCGTCGATGCGCGTCTCAAAGTCTGTAACAATGGCAAAAAGATCATTGTCGGGAATAAGACCAAGCCCGCCAACCCCAATCCAACACTGATCCGCACGTTGCGTCTCGCGCATAAGCTGAAAGCCATGCATCTTGCAGACGAACCGCAGTCGATCTCTCAGATCGCCGCGACCCAAAACCTCTACAAACGACATGTCTGGCGAATCCTTCGTCTCGCCTTCTTGGCCCCCGATATACAGATCGCGATCGTAAACGGTCGGCAGCCGCGAGACCTGCTACAGAAAGACTTGATCTATCCCGCCCTGCCTCACTGCTGGAAAAAGCAGCGCATTCTACTGGGCTTCCCACCCTTCTCGGCATAGTCCGCAAACATCCCAACACTCCGACTGAAAAACAAGCATGCGCCCCACCCAAAAGCGGAGCTCGAAAATGCGCTCCAGAGATAAAGGGTAAAAACCACGCAAATAAGACCTTCCTTGAGCGTCTCAAACACACCGTTTAGCCGATCATCAGCGCTAAGCCCCTGAAATAACGGCAGACTATCTGACTATACCCCAAAGGGGAGTTCGCTCGAAAAGAAAGTGGCGGAGACGAAGGGATTCGAACCCTCGATGGGCTTTTGACCCATACTCCCTTAGCAGGGGAGCGCCTTCGACCACTCGGCCACGTCTCCGTCGGCGCGTCTAGCGATGTGAGACGAAGGCGGCAAGCCTCAAAGCCTTCACAACTGCGAAAAGCCGTTAGCGGTTCATTTACCATAAAATCTCGCAAGCCGCATCGCAGCGGGACAAACCCGTAAATCCGGCCCCATCTCTGCATAATTTTAACCACTGCCGAAAAGCAGTGATGTTTACGGGATGTTTGTTTCGTTCCTGTAACGGATCGGGACAGGTGAAGTGTGGGATAGATATGGCTGAGGCCCAAAAACAGACAAGACAGGCCGCTGCGCCAGTGGACACCCCGTCCCGCGCGCCGGGACGGCAGAGTGATGAGCGGCGGATAACTGTCGCTGCAAACGCGCCGACGATTGAACGCCGCCGCCGGCGCAAGACGGTCGGGGACCTCCCCGTTCCAGCCCGCCAGGTCAATATGAGCGCGGTGCGTTTTGGCCTGCAGGCGATTGACGTCATCGGTGTTCTTGCCGTCATCGCGATAGGTATTTGGAACGGCTATATCGGGATTAATAATCGCGGAACGCTCGCCCCTGTCGCCGCTTCACTTCTGGGCTCGGGTGTCTTCATTTTTATGATGTATTTTGCCCGCGCTTATCGGTTTCAGCCGACAGAAACGCTCAGCGAGCATATTAAGACGGTCCTCGTTGCGGGTCTGGCCGCGCTAGGGACCTGGCTGGCTATCGCGCTGATCCTGCGGCCAGAGACGTTTTTGCCCGATACGCTCGCTAGAGCGGGTATAGGCGCCATTGCCCTGCTGCTTGTTTTGCATGCCCTTTATGCCACGCAACTGACGCAGCTTCACAAAAAAGGCCGCCTCGCCCCGACTGTCGTTATGTTGGGGGCGACAGAGTCTGCACGGCGGATCATCGAAGAAAACGCCAAGACCAAAGAACTTGATATTGTCGCCATCTTTGATGAGCGTCTTTCTCGTGCGCCGCTGAATATTCACGGCGTTCCTGTCGTCGGAAAAATTGACGATCTTCTGGGATGGGACGGCCTGCCTTACGTCAACCGGATCGTTGTGACGCTGCCCGACGCCGCCAAAGCCCGCAAACGCGACTTTGTTGAAAAAGTGCGGTTACTGCCTAATCGCATCGCCTACGTCTCTGACAGTTTTGAGAGTCTGGATCACGTCAAGCAGCGCTTGTCCGACATTGCCGAAATCTCGCTTAATGATGTCACAGGACAGCCTAAGTCTGGCCGTCATACGGCGCTGAAACGCCTTATGGATATTGGCCTGAGCGTTATTGCCCTTATTGGTCTGGCCATCCCGCTGGCGATTATTGCGCTGATCATCAAGCTCGATAGCCCCGGCCCGGTTTTGTTCCGGCAGCCACGGCACGGCTTTAATAACCGCGTCTTTGAGGTGTGGAAGTTCCGCTCCATGCGCACAGACATGAGCGACTTTGAAGCAGCGCAACAAACGCAAGTGGACGATCCCCGTATCACCCGCATCGGACGCTTCATCCGCAAAACGTCCATTGATGAACTGCCGCAGCTCTTTAACGTTATTAAAGGTGATATGAGCCTGGTCGGTCCCCGTCCGCACGCTGTCGGAATGAAAACGGCAGGCCAGGACAGTATCGACCTGGTCGCGGAATATGCACACCGCCACAAGGTCAAACCTGGCATGACCGGCTGGGCGCAGATAAATGGCTCCCGAGGCCCGCTGTATAATCAGGCCGATGTTTCCCGCCGGGTGCAGCTCGACGTCGAATATATTGAACGCGCCAACCTGCTCTGGGATATTGGCATTATGCTGAAAACCCTGCCCGTATTACTCGGTGATCGGGATAGCATTCGATGAAGCTGGGCCGTACAGTCCTCGCTTACCTTCCGGTCAATCTCGCCAATGTTTTGGTGAGCTTTGGCACGATTGTGGTCCTAACACGCCTGCTCACGCCAGAAGAATTCGGCCGCTACGCGATCGCCATGATCACCATGCAATTCATGCATATGGGCGCCTTCACCTGGATGGAGGCTGCCATGGCGCGCTTCCAAGCACGGGCGGAACGCGAAGATAATGTCGCCGGACATCTCAAAACGCTCTATGCTTTAGGAGCGGGCGTTGGGGCTTTGAGCCTGATCGCGGTTTTAGCATTGATCTATGTCCTTCCGCTCTCAACGGCGATGAAAACGGTGTTGGCCTTCGCCTTGGGATCGACGTGCCTGCAGGTCTTGTTCAATCTTGGCATGGAAGCCCACAAAGCCGCTCACCGGATTACGCGCTACAGCCTCAGCTATTCTGGGATGACCCTGTTTTCGTTCTCGGTCGGCATGGCCCTCGTCGTGCTCACACCGCTGCGCGAAAGCGGACCGTTTGTCGGGATCATTCTCGGACTTATCATCGGTCTTGGTTTTGATCTGCCCTTTATGCTGCGTCGACAAAAAGGCGGTCATGTCGATCGGGAACTTGCCAAGAAATATGCCGCCTATGGCTTACCGATCTGTATCAGTCTTCTGCTGGGCTATGCGCTGAACAGCTCTGACGTTTACATCATTGCCGCTTTGATGGGCGAGGCGTCAGCGGGGCAATATAATGCAGGGTACAACCTCGCGAACCGCTCACTCGACATTCTCTTTATCTGGCTCTCCATGGCGATCACCCCCGTCGCGATCACTGCCTTTGAAAAACAAGGGAAAGATCGCTCACGCGTGATCATGCGCGATTACGGCGCGTCCTTGATGTGGATCGCCATGCCTGCCGCCGTCGGGATCGCGCTTGTGTCAAAAGATGCTGGCTTTATCTTAGGCGAAAGCGTGCGCGCCGAAGCTGTGACCGTCATGCCCTTTATCGCCTTTTCAGGGCTGATCAACGGGCTCATCACTTACTATGTCCAGCGCGCCTTTATGTTTTCCGGCGAAACCTCAGAGTTTATCTGGGTGATGGTCCCACCAGTCCTGCTCAATATCGCACTGAACATCATCCTTATTCCCGACTTTGGTTTGATGGGGGCCGTAGCCTCGACACTAGCGGGCTATATGATGGCTTTTGTTCTGGCCGTTCTACTCGCCCGGCGTCACTATCCCCTGCCCTGGCCAATCCGGGCGTCCGTCGAAATCGCTTTCGCCTGCGCCGTTATGGCCGTTGTCGTGATGGCGCTCCCCTTGAATGGCTTCACGCCGGGTTTTGTGACGCTCATGATCAAAGCCACGGTCGGCGGAACGGCCTATCTGCTGACGTGCTGGGCGGTAAACGCCGCAGACTGCCGGACGTTCATTCGCGGGTTAATCAGCCGTCTGCGCGAACGCGGCAATACGTTAGAGCCCGCCGAATGAGCGCGCCGCATCTCTCAATCCTGATCCCGTTCTACAAGGACGATGCACGGGTCCTGTTGCAGTCTTTAGACGCGCAGGCCGTCGCATCGGACGCAGTTGAAATCTTGATTATGGATGATGGGAGTGATGACCCAGAATTGACGTCACGTATTCAGGCTTGCGTTGAGACGATGACGCTGCCCACGACACTTCATACCGCGTCTGAAAATCGCGGCCGATCCGCGACGCGCAACGCGTTGCAAGACTTAGCCAGAGCCGATTGGGTTCTGTTTCTGGATGCAGATATGCGGGTCGATCATGACGACTTTCTGAGCCGCTATCTGGATCAGATTGGCTCTGATCAAGCCGATATCCTGTTTGGCGGTTTCCAAGTCGAAGACAGCGCCGCTAATGCGGATACAGATTTGCATCGCGTCCTTAGCCATACGTCAGATTGCCTGTCCGCAGCGGAACGAGACAAAGCGGGCTCGCAATATGTAGCCTCGTCTAATCTTTGCGTGCGTCAGTCCGTTTTAGAAGCCGAACCCTTCGATAAAAATTTTCAAGGCTGGGGTTGGGAAGACAGTGAGTGGGCGGCGCGGGTCGCGGCAAAGTTTCGGCTCAAACATCTCGATAATCCAGCGGTGCATTTGGGGCTGGAAACAACTGAGACACTCCTCAAACGATTTGCGAGCAGCGGCGCGAATTACCGGCGCTTTACCGAAGCGCATCCGGCTTTGGCGGAAAGCCTCCCGCTCTATCGGCTTGTCACGCGCCTAAAGCACATTCCGGCGCATCGCTTCGGGCGAGCGCCGCTGCGTGGGATCGTCAGGCTGTCAGCGCTACCGACGCGATTACGCGTGCTGGCTCTCAAGCTCTGGCGCGCTTCTCACTATGCGGAGGCGATGCGGTGAGCTTGTCGTCCCACATTCAACCCTATGCCCCCGAAACTAGCCTTATGGCGCGGGTGAAGCGCCGCAGCGCGCGCCTTCTTGCGACGAAGCCGATCGTGCCCAACCTTCCGAAAGCCATCGTTAGCTTCAGCTTTGATGATTGCCCTCTATCCGTCCGCGATACGGTATTGCCCATGTTAGAGGCCAGAGGCTGGCGCGGAACGATCTATGCTGCACTCGGCTTGCAAGGCCTCACCAATCATCTGGGCGAGCATATGAGCGCGGCGGATTATAAAGCCGCGCATGAGGCCGGACACGAAATTGGCGATCACACATTCTCTCATCTGGACGGGATGCAAGCTGGGATCGAAGAGACACTTGCCGACATTGAGCGAAATCGCCTCGCCCTCGCGGCGGCAGACATACCCAAGCCGACGACTTTTGCTTTCCCCTATGGAGAGGTCACGCCAGCACTAAAGCGGGCTTTGCAGCCAAAATTCGATTTACTGCGGGGTATCCATTCGCCTCAGTCTCGAAAGATCGACCTCGCTCTGGCTCCGAGTCAGCGACTTTACAGCCAAGATATGGACGCTGTGATGGAAGCGGTGGAGATCGCCGCGACTGAGCGCCGCTGGCTGATCCTTTTCACGCATGACGTTCGTCCTAACCCATCCGAATATGGGTGCACACCGTCAGAGTTTGCCGCTATTTTAGATCGTATTGCCGCGTTGAATTGTGAGGTTCTGCCAGTAGCTGACGCCCTGGAGCGCGTGAAATGAGCGCCCCGCAAATCAGCATTGTCATTCCGACCTATAAGCGGCCACGTGATTTAGCGCGCCTTCTCGACAGCATTCAGGCCGATATTGGCATGCGGGATGATGTGACTTTGATCGTCACCGATAATGACCGTGATGGATCCGCCGAGCCGGTTGTCAGCGCCTTTCAGGCACGATCAGGCCGCACAATAGACTATGCGGTCGAAGCTGAGCCCGGTGTCTCTAATGCCCGGAACAACGCCATGGCGCGGGTTGAAACACGCTATGTCCTGTTTCTGGACGACGATATGGAAGTCGTGTCGCCTTATCTCGACCCTCTCATGAAAGCGTCAGCAGACCTAGGCACCGCCATTACATTCGCCCCAGCTGTGGCGAAACTTCCCAAAGGTGTTGAACCGTGGGAGCCATGGCTGGCGCCACTTTTTTCGCGGGTCCTCGAAGGTGAGACAAGAGAGGTTTCAGAGACCTTAGGGACAGGCGGTTGCTTGATTGATCTTGATGGTCTTGCCTTGCCCTCACCGCCCTTTGATCCCGCTTTGAATGAAGTGGGCGGCGAAGACGATGCGTTCTTTGCCCATATCATTGCTCAAGGCGGAACGGTGGGCTGGTGCGCCGACGCAAAAGCCTGGGAGCACGTTCCCCCCCATCGGGCGACATCGACTTACGTCTGGTCGCGCCATTTCGCCTTTGGACAAACCCCGAGTCGAGAAGCCGCAGACAAGAACGTCTTTGGCGTAATCAAATGGATGGCCGTGGGCCTGATGCAGGCGCTTATTCACACGCCACCATTAGCTTTAAAGCGCCTGATGGGCCGACCCTCTTATATCAAACATCTTGGGCGTGTCGCACAAGGCGTCGGAAAAGTGTTTTGGTGGGATAGTCTGTCCCCGCGCCTTTACGGACGTAAAGCCCGCTAAGAAAAAACGACGCCTTACCGCTGCGGTGGCTGTAATGGAGCCGCTGTGGCCGATCCGGACGTATAAGGATTATCCTCTGGTCCATAAGGGGCGACCGGATTGTAGGCAGCACCCGTCGCATTCGGGTCTGACCAAGCCACGGTCCCATCAGCCGCCGGAGCGTAAGTTTGCGGCTCTACATAAGCCGTCTGCGCCTGCAAGTTCGAGGCGTAAGCTGCCTGGGCGTAATCAGCTGTCTGCGCGTAATCCGCTGGCGCAAAAGCGTCCGGTGCTTGCGCCTGAGCCTCTGACCATTCCTGCGCTTGCCATGGCGCGGCACTTTCTGTCTGTGTATAGGCGGCAGGCGCGAGCTCATCAGGTAGCGGCGTCGTGGGATGGTAAGGCTGCACAGGTTCTGGGATCGGATCCAGCGCATATCCTGGCGGAACTTGTGGCTGAACCGGCGTGGCAGAGCGCATCCCCAGCGGTGTTGCGTAAAGCCTCGGATCAGCAAAGACCCGGAACAGAGCCAACATAAATAGGGTAAAGCCCCAAGCCATCATCGCTAGCACAAACGCCAGCGCGCGCATATTGCGGCCTTTAACTGGGAATGTGGCCCTTGCGATCTCCCTGACGTTCTCTGCGGACGCTTCCGCCTGAGACTGACTAATCAACGCTTCCTGTTCCTTCGTGAGGTAGCTTTTCAAGCGATCTGTCAGCGTATCACGTTCGCGCAGTAGATCATTATAAGCCGGCGAGAGCTTTGTCAGACGCGCGAGCTTTCCATCAACGGAATCGAGCTGTCGTTGCAGCGCAAATTCTTTTTCCCGCAAGCTATTCGCCGTTGATTGGAGTGTATTGCGGCGGGTTAAGAGAGCTTGATAAACCGTATTGGGTCCGACCCGCCGACCGCCTGTCGCTTGACCTCCATTGGCTTGTTGCAAGCTTTTTAGCTCGTCAATTTCCCGCTGCTTCTGGCGGACGGGATCAGACGTGGGAAGATATTTCGCCAAGAGTTGTTTCAATTCGAGTTCAGCTTGCGCAATCCGGTTTGAGGCCCGGTCATCGACATAAAGATTGATCGTTTCTGGGACTTGGCGAAGTTGATCTTCGACAATAGCCAAGGCTTTTTCAGTTTCGACGATGCGTGCGCGCTCTGCGTTAAGCAGCGCTTTTAAGTCCTCTGTGCGTTTGGCGGCGCCCTGCTGCTCTGACTCAAAGTCGGAAATCGCGTTCCGTTCTAGAAATGCGCTGATCTGCCGATCGACTTGTTTCAACTGGACTTCTGTATCTTCACGGCGCTGTGCGATTAGATCCCCGGCGCCCTCTACAAACACAGTGCGACGGTAGGATTTGTAGGCATCCATCAAAGCATTCAGCGTAGATACGGCGAGTTGCGGATCTTCATGACGGTAAGCAAGATCAATGATCGAACTTTTGGGTCGGGCAGCCACCATGAAGTTACTATCCATCTGCTTGCGCAGCTCCATATAGGCGAGCTGATATTCAAGCGTATCGGTTGGGCGGTTGAGTTTTTTTGCCGTCTCAGGCGCAAATCGGGTCAACCCGCCGGGCTGGCTCATGATTTCACCCAGAACCCGGTCCATCACTTCAGGGTTCTTGATAATCGCAATCTCGTTCAACGTAATCGTGTCTGGCGTTTGCGTTAAAGGGTTTTGTGTATTGCTGCCTGCAATGGGCTGGTAGACATACTCATCGCCAATTTGCACCATGATGGTGCCCTCACCTGTATAGGTGCGCTTAAAGTCTGCCGTGAGCATCCAGGCTGGTATGGCACCGATCAAAAAGAGTGGGATGACCCAAAGCAATTGCCGCATCAGCGATCCGAACATAGCGCCCAATTTGATGTTAGGGATGCCGTTAGCGTAGTCACCGACCGTCAAATCTGCCGCGCGGGGTGATACCGCCTGATAGACAGGATCAACGCTGGCAACAGGGGCCTGCCCTGTCGAAGACGTTTTGTTCCGTTTGAACAATCCCATGTGTCATAGCCTCAAAGCGCGCAGGTCGAATCTGACATGCTGACATGGTTAATGCGCGCCAGCGTTTAACAATTCCTTATCCATTCTTGTTAACTACGGCGATATGTTGAAGGGCTTTCATAAGACGAGTTTGCCTACCAAGCGCTCTTTAGGCGTCGGTATTGCATGCACCCTGCTACTCGCGTCTAGCGCCTTAGCTCAAACACGCTATGGCGCCCATCACCCGCAACCCCAAACCTACCCTGCGCAGGTCGCTCCTTACCCGCAAATAAGCCAGCCCTCCGTTCAGGCGGGTCGATACCAAATGTCTGGCCAGCAGACACGTGCGAAGAAGTATAAGAACATCTTCCACCGCCTGCGGGATCAGCGGCATCCGGCTTATCAAGTCCCTCACATTCCTCCTGGCCTTTTCCAGCGCTGGGTGGATTGGGAACCCGCCTACACACTCGTACCGGGCGATCAGCTTGATATCGTTGTTTCCAGCGCACCAGAACTCTCCCGGACTTTGACAGTCGGACCCGATGGCCGTGTGGTTATGCCGATGACCCAGCCCGTTATGGCGGCGGGTCGAACCTTTCAGCAGGTACAAAGTGCTATAAGCGCACAATTGGGCAAACAGCTTAGGGACCCCCGAATTACCGTAACGCCACGCGCATACGCGCCGGAGCAGATTTTTGTCGGGGGTCAGGTGGGGCAGCCCGGGACATACACCTTACCCGGTCGGGTTGGTGCACTTGAGGCTATTCTAATGGCGGGCGGGATGACTCCGGCGGCACAAGGCCGTCAAGTTGCCGTTTTGCGACGTGCGCCCAATGGCGGGATGATGATGCGCACCGTTAACCTGCGTGGCGGCTTGCTCAACATCTACGAATATAACGACACGACACAATTACGCCGCGGTGATATCATTTTCGTCCCCACCACGACGATTGCCGAAGTTGGACAATTTATGCAGGCCTTCCGCGATACGCTGCCGGTTGATTTCAACCTGAGCTATCAGTTCGATCAAGGCGGCGGCAACGGAACAACCGTCATCACGCCATAAGTTGCGATTCAATACGACCTTGAGCCAATTGATCCGTCACACGGGCGAACCCGGACTTCATTAAGCCGCGAGACACTCACGGTTTTCAGCCAACCAACCGCGTGCGGCGCGCTGCGCCAGCGTCAGGTCTTCGTTGCTCATTTCCAGCTTGATTTCATCGCGATAGGCTTTGGCGGGCTGGCTACCCATCATAGCGGCCAGGCTAAACCATTTGTGCGCTTCGATGAAATCCGGTCCCCGATCTTCAACGTCTGTGCTGTAGATCAAACCGAGCTTAAAGAGATCATCGCGGGTTGCGGCGTCTAAGACGGCGTCCGTCGCCTCTTTCACTTCCAAACTTGTAAAGGCCATAATGCCCTCCCTGATTTCCATTCACCTAACCTTTCGGGCTAGGACGCTTGCTTCGGATCGGTGAACCCGACCTCTTGGCGTG
>CAWUKE010000023.1:0-18868 GCA_963922935.1 uncultured Alphaproteobacteria bacterium
CTCATATATTGGCGTAAGTTTTCATTGTCGAAATTCAGGTCGGCGACATCTTCCCAATCTGTGTCCGGCGGATGCTGCATATTGCCGTCCGCGTCGCGCGTATACCATTCGGGATGGCTTTCGATCAGCGGATTATCCCATGCGGTGTGGTTGGCGACCCAATCGATGATCACTTTCATGCCCATGCCTTGCGCGGCGTCCACGAGGGCCTTGAAGTCCTCCAGTGTGCCAAGCTCGGGGTTGACGCCGAGATAATCTTTGACCGCATAGGGGCTGCCCAGCGGGCCTTTGCGCTTTTCTTCGCCAATCGGGTGGATCGGCATCAGCCAGAGAATATCCACGCCCAAATCTTTGATCCGGGGCAAGTCTTCGCGCACCGCGTCAAAGGTCCCGGCGTCTGAATATTGGCGCGTATTGATCTGATAAATCACGGCGTCGCGCGACCAGTCCGGGTGTGTGACAGTCGAGGTGGTGACCGCCATAATAGGCTGCACCTCGCCTTGATCGGCCGCCACAGGAAGCGGACCTTCAGGTGTTTCCGCTGTCGGGGCGTTCGCCCCGCAGGAAACCAAGATCAGTGCCGCGCTCATTAGAAAAATTGACTTCATCATTACAGACATCCTTTATGAACCGTGGGGCGGGCAGGTCGGCTCTAGGCCGATGACGGCCTCGGCAAACGCCTCGCCTAATGTGACGTAATTGGGCGAACGATAATGCCACGGATCATCGGCGGGGAATTCAAAGTCCTCTGTCACGGTGACAAGGCTGGCGCAGGGATCGTCCGCCGCGAAGGCTATCTGTGTCGCGATGACTTCGGGCGAATAGCGCATGACCCGCGTTTCAGGCGTGTCGCCAGAATCTTTGATTTGCCCGATCACAACAGGCAGATCGTCGGTCCAGAGCGCGGCGCGCAGTAAGTCCATCATAGCCTCAAGATTATCGCGGTAGGCCGCCGCCGTTTCCGGCGTGTGGGCGGCATCTGACTCACCTTGCATCCAGATAATCCCTTTGGGCGTCAACGTGTCCGCAGCACCGTCCCCATCAATGTCGGTGGTGGTCATCGCCCGTGAAATTGCTGTCAGCGCATTGTCGTAACTATTGCGGCCATTGCCGTCTTCATAATCCAAGGCCCAATCGCCATAGCCAGACGCGCCTAAGGCCAAGGATGTGCCGCCACGAGAGGCTTTGATGATCGCTATAGTCTTATTGGGCTCTAAGTCTTTTAAGCGTTTTGCAAAAGACAGTTCCGGTCCGAAGCGATTCGACAGGTCATTGGTCGTTCCGTCGCTGGAAAACCCTGTCCCAAAACCCGGCGTGAGTGGGGCCCACAGACCCAGCCCGCCGCCTGTTTCACCATTATTAGCGCCGGGATGTCCGGCAAAAATATAGGTTCCGGTTTGCGCCGCTTTGAGTCCATCCGGCAATTCATCATTATAGCCAAAGCCGTCCATATTGGATTGACCGGCGAGAAAATAAACATCGAATTCGGTGCCGTCTGTGCTCAGGGTTGGACTTTGTGCATCAGGCGCGGACGCGTTCTGACACGCGACCAGCAGGGATGTCGCCAAGGCAAGGGATAGGTAGAAGCGGGTGGATTTCATCGCTCTTCTCCACCGTCGACATTGGTCCCGGCTAGTAGAAATTGCAGCGGGACGTGGACGCGGTTGCGCCAGGCGCGTTCGGAATGATCGTCGCCTTCATATTTCCGCGTCGTCCAGTTGATGCCGCGATCGTAGCCTGCCGCTTCCACCGCCGCGTCCATGCGGTCCTGATAGCCTTCATAATTATAGTCGAGCGTCTTGGTCCCATAATCAAAGTACAGGCGATGGGTGGCCGGGTCAGGCAGGCGGGTGGCGAAATAATCCACTAGGATACCGTCCCCCGCTGGGAAATGTGTCGAGACCATCCCGCCATTACAGAACACATCCGGATATTCACTGACCGCATAGAGCGAGATCAACCCACCCATCGAACTGCCCATAACCGCCGTATTCGCGCAGTCCGGTTTCGTCCGGTAGGTCGCATCAATCCGGGCTTTGATTTCCTCAACCAGGAAGGCGAGATAATTATCCGCGTTCAGTTCCGCGTCGCTCACGCCAAAGGCGCTTTGAAACTCTTCGCCATGATCCAGCCCCGCTTTTTGCGGGAAATAATCTCGGTTACGGGTGGCTTCATCACTGTGGACCCCGACCACAATCGCCTCCAGACCCAGCGCCGTCAGCGCTTCATCTACGCCCCAATCCCAGCCCGCATATTTGGACTGTTCCGGGTCAAACAGGTTCTGTCCGTCATGCATGTAAAGCACAGGGTAAGTCGCGTCGGGGTTGCTCGCATAAGAGGGCGGGAGCCAGACTTCGACCTCCCGTGTCGTGACGCGATCAGACGTGACCGTGAAGCGCTCCACCGTGCCCGTAATCCCGCGATAATCCCCAGCCGGTGTGTCGGCGCGCACTTCGGTACGGTAATCCCAATCGATGAGCTCGCCGTCATTTGTGTCCGACGTGGCCGGAGCGCAGGCGGCGAGAGCCAAGCTCAAAGCGCAGAGTGTTGGCGCGATCTTATTCATTCTGCTAACTTCCGGAACCGCACCGCCGCGCCACCGGACCGGGCGAGGGGGAGGATGAGCGTATCGCTCGCACTCATCTCACGCGACTCGATACGGATGTCATAGGGGTTCGTGTCATAATCGGCATCCGGCCCGTCGCGATAGATCTGGGCCTCATAGTTGCCGTCGCCGAGGAAGCTCAGATCGACTTCCACCGCGCGCGCGTCCGAGTCCGTGACCGCGCCCAAATACCAATCCTCGCTGTTCCGGTCTTTGCGGGCGAAGATCACAAATTCGCCGACTTCCCCGTCCAGCGCAATGCTGTCTTCCCAATCGGTCGGGACGTCCTTGATAAACTGGAAGGCGTCCGGGCGTTTGGCATATTCTTCGGGGCTGTCGATCACCATCTGGATCGGCGAATAAAGCACGACATAAAGCGCGAGTTCCTTCGCTAGCGTGTGATCAATCCGCGAGACGGGGCTATTGCGTTCAAAGTCCGCGCGCACAGGCGGTTTCTCATTCGGCCTCAGATCAAACGCCCCGGCTGTATAGTCCATCGGACCCGAAAGCATGCGGGTATAGACCAGGTGGCTGACATGGTCTGGCCCATTCGGGGGCACGCCCCAAGCGTTGAACTCCTGCCCCCGCGCCCCTTCGCGGCTCACCCAGTTCGGATAGGTCCGGCGCAGGCCCGTATCTTTCACGGGCTCATGCGGGTTCATCGCAATCTGATGCTCATGCGCGCGCTTCACCACATGCATGTGGTGATCCACCTGCCATTGGCTATCATGATATTCATAGCGCGCGACGCCGTCTTCATCGATGCGCTTGATATTTCCGTCATCCGCTACATAGCCAGATTTGATCACGCGAATGCCACCACTTTGATAAAGGTCGAGCGCGTCTTCCAACTGGTTCTCGTAATTGGTGATATTGCCAGATGTTTCGTGGTGACCGACCAGGCGCGTCCCTTTTTCAAGGGCGTATTGCGTGACGTCTTCAAAGTCGAAATCGTCATAGGTTTCGGTAAATGAAAAGACGTCGCCATTATTGAACCAATCATCGTCCCAGCCGACATTCCAGCCTTCGACCAGCACGCCAACAAAACCGTTCTCAGCGGCGAAATCGATATATTTTTTCGTGCGCTCCGTCGTGGCGGCGTGCAGGCCCTCAATGTCGCCTTGTACCTGACCCCACGTGCCGTTGCGAATATGCTGATCCCACCAAATGCCCGCATATTTGCCGGGTTCGAAATAACTCACATCGCCGAGTTTATTAGGCTCATTGAGGTTGAGGATCAGATCAGAGTTCAGCAGGTCCACGGCCTCATCGCCAATCTGGATGGTCCGCCACGGCGTTTGGAAGGGCGTATCGACGACGACTTTTTTGCCGTCACTGCGCGGGGCGAGGCTCGCTTCCAACACGCCTTCGCGTTCTTGTTCCAAACTCATGCCCGAATAGTCGACCAGTGCGGCTTCGTGGATGGAAAAGACCGTGCCGCTCTCTTTTTCAAAGGTCACGGGCGTGTGGACCATCATAATGTCGTCCACGGGCGTGTTGCGGTAATGATATTCATAGCGGTTATACATGCGCGACGGGATCCACCAGCTCTCGGTCTCGCGGCCGACATTAAACTCGGTGAGTTCGTCCATGATGGAGACGGTTGCTGGCAGGCCCTCTTGGGCCGGGATTTCATACCGAAACGCCACACCATCATCGAACGCGCGGACGCGAATGTTAAAGCGAATGTCGGGCGAGCTTTCTGTGGGCGCGCGGCGGGCGCGGATCAGCAGCTCCTCATGACGGTCCCGCACAACACGGCGTTCGCCCCAGGGCTGCTCCCACTCTGTGTCGACGCTAGACGTTTCCGTGCCGATGATTTCCAGATTGTCGTCCAACCCGAACCCTTCGGCAAAACGCAGGCCGAGGCGCGACGGGGCGACAACGGTTTCATTCCCGCGCGTCACGGAATAGCGGAGCAGACCGCCTTGCGTTTCAAAAGAGATTTGGTTGCTGCCGTCCGGCGACACGATCGCAGCCGAGTCTAAAACCTCAACCGAAGTATCCGCAGTGCTGACGGCTTGCGTTGGCGTTGCGGCATTTTCTGAAGCAGGCGGCGTCGTTGTATCAGCCGCCTGACAGGCGATCAGCGCCGACGCGGCGACCCCACACAGGACAAGAGCGCGCATGGACATGTCGTTTCCCCTTTGTATAGTTTTGATCTCTGTTTACAGAATTTTGCAAACAGGGGAAGTCGAGAGCGCAAAAAACTCGATATTTAGGGGATTTCGGCAATGCAAAAATTGCAATCAAAGTCCGAAAACACGGCACCACTCCGGCGTATCGTCATTGTCGGGGGCGGCTCTGCGGGCTGGATGAGCGCGGCTGCGCTGGCCAATGCGGTCGGGGGGTCTGTCCCGATTGATTTGATTGAAAGCGCGGCGATTGGCACGGTCGGTGTCGGCGAAGCGACCATCCCGCCGATCCGGCAGTTTAATCAACGCCTCGGAATTTCGGAAGCGGACTTCATCCGCGAAACCCAAGGCTCGTTCAAGCTCGGCATTGAGTTCGTGAATTGGAGCCGGATTGGCGCGCGCTATTTCCACCCCTTTGGCCAATATGGGGCGGAATTCGATTATGTGCCCTTCTATCAATATTGGATGCGTGAATATCTTGCCGGGCGAGAGCAGCGCGACGTGGGCGAGTTTTGCATGGCCTGGGCGGCGGCGCGGGCGAATAAGTTCGAACCGCCCATGGCGGACAGTCGCAATATCCGGTCGCGGCATGACTATGCTTATCACTTCGATGCCATGGCCTATGCGCGGTTCCTGCGCGGCTATTCGGAAGCGCGCGGCGTCACCCGTCACGAAGGGCGCGTGGCGGACGTCACCCGTGATCCGCAGAGCGGTCATGTCACGTCAGTCACGACAGATGACGGGCGGACCTTTGACGGCGATCTGTACATCGATTGCACGGGCTTTCGCGGGCTGCTGATCGAAGGCGCCATGGAAGCGGGCTATGAGGATTGGTCCAACTATCTGCCTGTTGATCGGGCGGTGGCGGCGCAATGCGCGCCTAATGGGCCGACTTTGTCTTATACCCGCGCCACCGCCCACCGCGCCGGCTGGCAATGGCGCATCCCGTTGCAACACCGTACGGGCAATGGTCATGTTTATTGTTCCGAGTTTGAGACGGATGAAGATGCACTTCAAACGTTACTGGAAAACATGGACGGCCCGCCAACGACAGAGCCGAAACAGCTCCGGTTCAAAACGGGTATGCGCCAGAAACAATGGGTCGGTAATGTCGTGGCCATCGGGCTATCAGCGGGCTTTATGGAACCGCTGGAAAGTACCTCACTGCACTTGATCCAATATGGCGTGATGCGCTTGGTCGCCATGCTGCCGGACCAGGGCATGAGCCCGCTACTGGCAGATGCCTATAACCGCCTGACGCGCGACGAATATGAGCGCATTCGCGACTTCCTGATCCTGCATTATCACGCGACGACGCGCGATGACTCCCCGTTCTGGAATTATGTGCGCACCATGCCGATCCCGGACGCGCTCGCGGATAAGATCGCCCATTTCCGGCGCCACGGCCTGTTTATGGCCAGCGAAGGTGAGTTATTTACCAATCCGAGTTGGCTCGCCGTTTATCTCGGCCAAGAGGTCGTGCCCGAACGTGCGCCCGTCCTATCAGAGCTACGCGACGCTGTGCCGGTGTCGCAGCGCCTTGATCAGGTGAAGCATGCCATCGACGAGGCCGCACAGGCCATGCCGACCCATGATGCGGTGCTGTCGCGCTTTGGGGTGGCACCAGCCTAATTGGGAGCCTAAGCGGCAGCGCTGCTTTTGCGCCGGGTCATTTGTTCGACATATTCGGCATGGTTGGGCAGCGGATCGATCGTCTGCGCGATTAAGCGCTGCATGTCGCTCATAAATCTGGCAAGTTGGGCGTCAGATAAACTGTCGGCGCGGCGGTGATAGCTTTTGGGGCGTAGGCCCTGGCCCAGCATGACTTGCACCCAACTGCTTTCGCGGAACAGATCGTCCGCGTCCCGGAAAAGGTGCGCGTCCGCTTCAAACAAAGCCATTTTATGGGTCAGGCTATCGGGCAGAGACATAGCTTTGCGCGAGCGCCAAAACTCTGTGTCGTCTCGGTCGGTTCGCGCATAGTGTAAGATCAGGAAGTCGCGGATCAGATCATATTCTTTGCAAACAACGCGGTTATATTCGTCAACTGTGGCGTCGGCGAAAGACGTGTCGGGGAACAGTTCGATCAGACGCGAAACATTGCTTTGGATCAGGTGGATGGACGTGCTTTCCAGCGGCTCTAAAAAGCCGGACGCCAGGCCGAGGCTGACGACATTTTTATGCCAGAGCTTCTCGCGGCGGCCTGTCGTGAATTTCAAAAGCCGCGGCTCGCCCGTCGGTTTGGCGTCCAGATTATCCAGTAGCGTTTGCGTTGCTGCGTCCTCGCTGACAAAATCGGAGCAGAAGACATGGCCATTGCCCGTGCGATGTTGCAGCGGGATGCGCCATTGCCAGCCCGCCTCATGCGCCGTGGCTTTCGTGTAAGGCAGCAGCGGCTCTGTGCGTTCACAGCCCACGGTCACGGCCCGGTTCATGGGCAGCCAGTGGCTCCAATCTTGCCAGTCCACACCCAAGGTTTTGCCAATCAGCAGCCCGCGAAAGCCTGTGCAGTCAATGAAGAGATCGGCTGAGAGTGTCTCGCCACTGTCTAGCGTGACAGACGCAACGTGCCCACTTTCCGCATCGAGGTTGACGTCCGTCACCAGCCCTTCCGTCCGGCGCACGCCCATGGCCTCAGAAAGCTTGCGCAAGTAACGGGCATAAGCGCCGGCATCAAAGTGATAGGCATAATGCAAGCCGGACATAGCTGTTTTCCCAACGCGCGGTACGTGGCCGAATTTATGGGCGTAGGCTGCGCGGTGATGCAGCGAATAATCCCAGAGCGAGGCATCGGGATGGTCTTTGGCATGACGCAGAAGGTAATGGTGGAAATGCAGGCTTTGGAGGTTCAGTCCGGCATCGCCAAAGGTGTGCAGATAGCTTTCGCCCTGATGTCCCCAATTATTAAACTCAATGCCGAGCTTGAACGTCGCCTTCGTCTCGCGAATGAATTCGGCTTCATCAATGCCTAACACCGTATTGAGGCGCAAAATTTGCGGGATGGTCGCTTCGCCGACGCCGACTGTCCCAATGGATTCAGATTCGATCAGACGGATATCCAATGTTTGGCCGAGATATTTCGCAAGCGCCGCCGCCGCGATCCATCCGGCTGTACCGCCGCCAATGATAGCGATCGTTTCAATGGCGCGCGTCGGCTCGGATGCAGTCGTCATATGAAACCTCTAGCGTTTTGCGACGTCCTTGTCACAGCGACAAAGCGCCAAATTCAGACAGGTCGGCATAAAAAACCCCGCTGCGCAGAACGCAACGGGGTCATAGTCTTCGCTTGGCCTTGACTTAGAACGTCTTCGCAACCGTGAAGTTGAATGTCCGGCCATAATCTTCGCGAACAGACGGGAAGGTCGATCCATCCGACTGCTCCTCGATCGTAACGAACGGCTCGTCGGTTAGGTTATAAGCTTCAACCCGCAAGTTCAGACCTTCGAGAGGCCCGGACTGGAACTCATAACCCAGCTGGGCGTCAACGGTTGTCCGTGACTTGGCTTTTGGCGTCAGCAGGTTCTGATCGAACTGGACGATCTGTGTCAGGAACTCAGAGCGGTAAGACACGTTGACACGCGCCTGCCAGCCAGAGTTCTCGAAATAGATCTCGCCATTGGCCGTCTCTTCAGAGAAGCCCGGAATATCGACGCTTTGCGTGCCGTTACCATTTGGACGCTCAAGGCTGGAGTCTGTGTAACCGAAGTTACCGTTAAAGCCGAAGCCTTGGATCGGCATGTCGAACACATCGTCAAACGGAAGCGAAAGGGCCACTTCGACACCTGTCAGGCTACCGTCGAGGCTGTTGACCGGACCACCCAGCGAGAAGACAGAGGCGTTCGGGTTTGCCGCAACGAAGTCGCTGCCAAGGATAAGACCCGTGAAATCTGCATCGTCGATGATCGCTGAGCCCCCATCGATATAATCACTGAGGTCTTTGTGGAACACAGCGACGCTAAGGGCCCCGGCGTCAGAGAAGAACCATTCGGCCGATGCGTCATAGTTAGTGGACGCGTAAGGGCGCAGGAACGGGTTACCGCCACCGCCACCGAGACAGAGCTGTCCGGGTGGGTTAAACGCCGAATTGTCGAACGAGTCTGGCAGGCCATCGCCCGTCAAATCGGGACAGACAATCGGGTTGATACCAACGCCTGTTGATGCGGCCAGGTCATCCAAACGCGGACGTGTGACTGACTCGCCCACGGCGCCACGAATTTGGAAGTCGTCGGTAAGACGGTAACCGAGGTTCAAGGTCGGCAACCAGTGATCATAATTGGCTTCACCGGTCGTTCTTTCCTCAGGGCCCGTCAAGCGACCGACCAACCCTGTGGAGGCTTGGTTCACGTCGATATATTGCAGGCCGACATTACCAAACAGGCGACCATCAGCATTACCAAGGTTCAGCATGGCGTAGACGGATTTAATGTCTTCGCTGATTTCGAAATCCTGACCCCCACCTGTTGGTTCAACGCGGTACGTTCCATCTGTCAGGAACGATGACGGGTCATAAGCGATAATGTCCAGACCGATGCTGCCACTATCAGTTGCGCCAATAATGGAAGAGGCAGGAATTGCGGCCTCATTATTGATGAAGGCGGTACCCGTGCGCAGGAAGGAGCGCTGGTTGAGGAACGACTTATCGCGCTGATTGATGCGTCCGCCCACACTCACCGACTCGATAACGTTGAAAATATTCACTTCATAGTCGAACTCGGCTTCGAGTTGCGTCAGCTCGTCTTCAACGTCGGGCTGGTTGATAAAGCCGACCTGCGCATTGTCAGGACCGCCCCAGCCGCCAGGTGTTGTCAACAGAACATTATCTGGCGACGTATAATCCAGCGGTGTGCTGATGGAATATTCGCCGTCCGGATCAAAGGTAAAGGTGACCGGTGCGACCTGGGAAGGATCATTATTGTAGAAAGCGTTGAAGGCCGTGCCTGCATAGCTTTCATAGTCAATGTCGGTCCGTGATAGGGTCGAATGACCGGCGTCCAATTCCAGTGTGAGGCGATCAGAGAAGCGTTGCTTGAAGTTCACACCGAGAGCCAACGTTTCAACATCGTTGACCTCTGTATCCGTGCGCAGGAAGTTAGCGATCCCGATACCGGATTCTGCGCCATTGTCGAACGTTGCAGAGCTGGCAAAGCCTGGGCCACCCGTGAAGGTCGGTGTGCCGCTGACATTAGCCCATGTGGCGAGCGGTGTTTCCACGCCGCGGAACACACCCGCATCAGAGAAGTCAGAATAGAACCCGTCGACGATCAATGATGTTTCGTCGGTCGGTTCAAACTGGAGTGAACCCGCGACAGATGTGCGCTGAAACTCACGTGATTCCACACCGGAACGGGGATTGTCGCGCGGAACGAATGTGCCATTGAAATCATTCGTCTGGCCGGGGCCGACTTTCAAATTGCGCTGGAAGAATTGCGTCGGCGTGTTTTCGTGAACGACACCCACGGACAAACCAATCGTGCCGTCTTCATTCTGCGTGATGTAAGACCCGAACAGGCGGTAACCATCATCAGAGAAGTCAGGGTTGAGTTGCCCATTATCGTTCACAACGTAACGTGCGGACAGGTTGAAGCGCGTATCAGAAAAGTCGAGCGGCTTCAGCGTACGCAGATCGACGACACCCGCCAGACCCGTGGCCGCCAAATCAGCTTGTGGCGTTTTATAGACAATACCTTGGCCAATCAGCTCGGATGGGAACTGGTCAAACTCAACGCCGCGATTGTTGGAGGCGGACACAATCTCACGACCGTTCAGTAGCGCGAGAGAGAAATCCGGGCCGAGACCACGGATCGAGACGCGCTGGGCCCGACCGCGAACCCGCTGGGCTGTCACGCCGGGGAGGCGGGCCAAGCTGTCGGCGATGGAGACGTCTGGCAGTTTACCGATATCTTCGGCCGTGATCGCTTCGACAATACCGCCTGCATTACGTTTCAGGTCCAGCGCATCTTCGATGGACTGACGAATGCCAGAGCTGATCACTTCATCTTCGACTTCGTCAACCTCGGCGTCCTGCGCATAAGCGGGCATGGCACACATGAGGGCTGAAGCGGCAGCGCCGATCAGCAGTCGGCGGTGACGAGCCCCGCCGATAGTTTCAAACGGATTGGTCATGGAAATTCCCTGTCTTCCCCGCGCCGCTTTGTCTGCAGCGCATATTCTTAATTATGGGCGGATAGGTCTGTGCAACACAGGCCTCCCCAAACCCGGCCTTTTCGGCTTAAAGGTTTTTGCAGACATTTTGCAAACGCTTTTCGCGTCTTTTTCGTTCCAGTGCCCAAAACTGTGTCAAAACTGCAACATTTGCGCCCTAAACTTGGAAAGTCAGGCGTAAAAACACTGCAATCCGCCGTTAAAATTTATGCAAACTTTTGCAAAACACCTTGCCCGATTGCGGGTTTTGCTCTTATGAGAGATCAAAACACACGCTTTACGCCGGTTTGGTCCGGCTTGGCGCGATAAAGGGGGCCTCATTTTGGGGCAAAAGGGCGGAACGATATGATCAATGCTGTGTTTGGGACAAAACCAAAGCGCTCAAAGACGGTTTCAGGGCTGGCCAAGGCGGCCTGCCTGAGTACCGCGCTGTTCACCCTGGGTTGCGCAGAGGGGGTGACGCCAAGCGCGACCGCAACGGACGCGACGCCAAGCACAGTCCCGGCCGGGGCCATCTCGGCAGAAGCCCTGCGCACAGCGGATCGCTTGCCCGTAGACGAGATCGTCTATTTCATGCTGCCCGACCGGTTTGAAAATGGCGACCCGTCCAATGATCGCGGCGGTGTGGAGGGCACGAAGCTCGACCACGGTTTCGACCCCACGGACAAAGCCTTCTACCAAGGCGGGGACTTGAAGGGCCTCACATCGCGTCTGGATTATATCCAAGGCATGGGCGCGACCGCTATCTGGCTCGGTCCGATCTTCAAGAACAAACCTGTCCAAGGCGCGCCGGGCCAAGAAAGCGCGGGTTATCACGGCTATTGGATCACAGATTTCACCAAGCCCGATCCGCATCTCGGCACAGAAGAAGACCTCAAGACCTTTATCGACGCGGCTCATGCGCGCGGGATGAAAGTCTATATGGACATCATCACCAACCACACGGCGGACGTGATTTCCTATCGCGAATGTCACGATCCGAATTACGCCGGAAACGACAAAGTCACAGACGGCTGTAAGTACCGCTCAATCGCGGACTATCCTTACACGACAGATGGGGACCCAACAGGTCCGGCGATCAATGCGGGCTTCTTGGGCGATGCAGCGCATGTCCAAACGGACGAGAATTTCGCCAAGCTGGTCAACCCCAACTATGCCTACACGCCTTATATTCCGGCGGGCGAAGAAAACGTCAAATATCCCGAATGGCTGAACGATCCGATCTATTATTCCAATCGCGGTGAGACGACCTGGTCAGGCGAAAGCTCGCTTTGGGGGGATTTCTCCGGGCTTGATGATTTGCTAACCAGCCACCCGCGCGTGGTCGACGGGATGATCGATATTTTCGAAGACTGGATCGAGACGTACAAAATTGACGGCTTCCGCATCGATACGACCCGTCACGTCAATCCCGAATTCTGGCTCGAATTCCTGCCCGCCATGAATGAAAAAGCGGCTGAGCTGGGCAATCCCTATTTCTGGCAGTTCGGCGAAGTCTATGATCCCGACCCGGGCGCGCTGGCCCGCTTCACGACGGTCGACGGTTTTGATCAGGTCTTAGACTTTGGCTTCCAAAGCGCGGTCTTCGCCGTTGTGTCCGGCCAAGAGCCGACGGCGCGTCTGGATAAGATGCTGCGCCTTGACGATGTTTATGGCCCGACCACGTGGAATGGCCTGACGCAGCCGACGTTTCTTGGCAATCACGATATGGGCCGCTTTTCGGGTATGCTCAAACAAACGATCCCAGGCATTAGCCAGGAGGAGTTGCTGGAGCGTACCAAACTCGGCCACGGCATGATGATGTTCATGCGCGGCGTGCCGGTTATCTATTCCGGCGATGAGCAAGGCTTTGTCTCTGACGGCAATGATCAGCTCGCGCGCGAAACGCTCTTCCCGAGCCAGACGGACGTTTATAACGATAATAATCTTATCGGCACAGACGCCACGACGGCCGACAGCAATTTCGATCAGGACCATCCGCTCTATCGCTACATCGCGGAAACCGCCGCTGTGCGCCAGGCCCATGCTGCCTTCCGCCGTGGGGCGATGGAAACGCGCCTGTTCGAAGTGGGCGATAATACGGATAATAGTGCGGGCATGAATGTCCGCCAGTTTGATGCGGCGACCGGCACGGCCTTTGCCTTCTCCCGCTTTGATCCCGTCGACGGCCAAGAGTTTCTGGTGGTCGTGAATACCTCACCTATCGCTCAGTCGATCAATACCCGCGTGGAACCCGATACGACTGAATTCACGTCTTTGTTCGGCACGTGTCCGGCAGAAGTGGCGACCATGGCGACCGCCACGGTTGATGTGCCGGCGTTTGGGATTGTCGTCTGCGAAGCCAATGGCCGCGCTGAACGGCACATTCGATAGGCGCACGCCACAATGACCGATACTATTGATACATTAGAGATCGCGCCAGCGAGTCCCGAGCGCAGCGACACCGCGCCGTGGTGGAAGGGCGCGGTGATCTATCAGATCTATCCGCGTAGTTTCCAAGACACGAATGGCGACGGCATTGGCGATCTGCCGGGTATTACCCAACGGCTAGATCATATCGCCTCGCTCGGCGTGGACGGGATTTGGATTTCGCCCTTCTTCACTTCGCCGATGATCGACTATGGCTATGACGTCGCCGATTTCTGTGATGTCGATCCCATCTTTGGCACGCTCGCCGATTTCGATGCGCTGATTGCTAAGGCGCACAGCCTTGGCCTGAAGGTCATCATTGATCAGGTCTACAGCCACACCTCTGATTTGCATCCTTGGTTCCAAGAGTCCCGGTCTTCGCGTGATAACCCCAAAGCCGATTGGTATGTCTGGGTCGACCCAAACCCGGACGGGACACCGCCGAACAATTGGCAGTCCGTTTTCGGTATGGGCGCGTGGCAGTGGGATGCGCGGCGCGGGCAATATTATCTGCACAATTTCCTCGTCGAACAGCCTGATTTGAACCTGCACAATCCGGTTGTCCAAGACGCGATTTTGGATGTCACGCGCTTCTGGCTAGATCGCGGCGTCGATGGGTTCCGCTTGGACGCGCTGAACTTCGGCATGCATGACCTGCGCTTACGCGATAATCCGATTGAGACTGAGCATAAGCGCCCGCCCACGCGCCCGTTCGATTTCCAGCGCCACACGATGAATATGAGCCAGCCCGAAGTCGTGCCCTTTATTGAGCGCATTCGCGGTGTGATGAACGCAGCAGGCGCGGATACATTTTCCGTCGCCGAAGTCGGCGGGCCGTGGCCCCTGACCGAGATGAAGGCCTTCACCCAAGGGAATGGTCGTTTGAACTCCGCCTATGCCTTTGATTTCCTCTATGCCGATCAGCTGACGGCGGATCTGGTCCGCACGACCCAGCGCGATTGGCCGGGCGTGGACGCAGGCGAAGGCTGGCCCAGCTGGGCCTTTGAAAATCACGACGCGCCGCGCGCGGTGACCCGTTGGAAGGGCAGCAATGACTCCGCGCAATATGCCAAAATGCTGACGCTGCTCATGATGGCGCTGCGCGGCAATGGCTTTCTTTATTATGGGCAAGAGCTCGGCCTGGAGCAGGGCGTGATTGCCTTTGAAGATCTCAAAGACCCGGAAGCGATCACCAACTGGCCGGAAACACTCGGTCGGGACGGGGCACGAACCCCCATGCCGTGGCGCACCAGTGGAAATGACCATGCCGGTTTTTCCAACGGTAAGCCGTGGTTGCCTGTGCAGGACAGTCACGTCGCCGCCAGCGTCGCCGCGCAGGAAGAGAATCCAGAGAGCGTCCTGCATTTCACGCGCGCCGCGTTGAAATTGCGTCGGGATTGCCAGGTCTTGCGCGAAGGCGATATCCGCTTTGTCGGTGAAGGCGACCTGCTCGTTTTTGACCGCGTGTTGGATGGGCGGACCCGCCGCTGCGTCTTCAATGTCGGGAGTGCGCCGCTGGCCTATGGCGGCGCCGTGAATGCAGATCTATCGATTGGTTCTGTCGGCGCTGAAATCGCGCCGGGCAGTGGGTTTATCAGTACGCTAGGCTAAGCGCCGCAGCTCTCCCGCTGGATGAGGGCGGTGGGCAGGCGTTCGCCGCGCACATCGCTGGGGATTTCTGCATCCAGCAATTTCATCACCATAAGCCGCCCGGCGAGTGTGAGGTCTTGGCCGACAGTCGTCAGCGGCGGGTCGATATAGCGCGCGAGCTGAATATCATCATAACCGACGATGGCGACGTCATCCGGCACAGACCGTCCGTGGCGGCGTAGCGCGCGGATGGCGCCAATCGCGATCAGGTCGGAACTACACACCGCGCCGTCAAAGTCGGTCCCGCGATTGATCAGTGCCAGCATAGAATTGGCCGCGCTTTCAATTTCGAAATGGGCCGGGAAGACAAGGGCCGGATCAAACTCCAGCCCGCCATCGCTCAGCGCTTGGCGATAACCTTCAAAGCGTTGGCGAATTTCAGGGGCGTCCGTATCACCGAAAAAGGCAATACGCTTACGGCCCAAGCGGACCAGATGGGCGCAGGCGCTCTTCCCGCCGCGGAAATTATCAGAGCCGACAGATGGGTAGATCTGCCCTGGTAATTGCCCGCCCCAGACGATGAATTTCATCGGATGGCCGACCAAACGGTTAAGCCGTTCATGCAGGAAGCTTTGCCCCAGAAAAATCAACCCTTCACAACGTGTGCTGTCCATCAGGCGCGACAGATCATCATAATTTTTTGGGTCCGCATGGCTGACAAGATAGTCACAGCTTTGCGCGCGCGCCGCTTCGCCAATCCCGCCGAGCAGTTCCTGAAAGAAAGGATCAAGCAGCCAGCCATCGCGGCCTTGCGGTTTTGGGATGATCACTGAAAGCGTGGCTTTGGCGGCCGAGCGCGCCGTGATGGGCAGGCCCCGCATCTGATAGCCTTTGGCGCGGGCCAAGTCCCAAATCCGGCGCTTCGTCCCGTCATTGACCGCGGGGTTGTCGGCCAGCGCGCGCGAGACGGTCGCGATCGAGACGCCGGCTTCTGCGGCGATGTCTTCTAGGCGGACTTTCTTCGTCATGGTTTACGCCGCGCCGTCTTTCGCCGCGTCCTTATAAGGCACAAAGATTAGCAAGATCGCCCCGAGCGCCATGACGCAACCCGCGACGACCAATGTACGGGACGGGTCACCGCCCAAAAAGGCGTTCAACACCCCGCCCATCAACGTCCCGACGACCAGTTGTGGGATCACGATGAAATAGTTGAAGATGCCCATATAAGTGCCCATGCGCTTGGCGGGCAGGGCTTCTGATAGCAGGACATAGGGCAGCACCAGAACGGACGCCCAGACAATGCCAATCCCGGTGGCGACCAACCAGAACAGGCTGGGATCAACAAAGCGAATACCTGCGAAGGACAGCCCGCCAATAATCAGCGTCAGCGCATAAAAGGGCTTCACGCCCATAATCCGTGTAAAGACAGGAATGACGGCGGCAAAAATCATCGACACAATGCCGTAAAGCGCGAAGATATCATTCACGGCCAGCGCGCCCGTGGCAAAGGCCTCAGTCGACGTGTCAGACGTGCCGAAATGGTGGAAAGTCACGGCAGGCGTGAGGTAAACCCAGAGGGTGAAAAAGGCGAACCAGCTGGTGAACTGCACCGCCGCCAGCCATTTCATCAGATGCGGCATGGTCACCAGATCGCCCATCAACTCGCTGACCATCGTGCCGGGCTTGCCGGATTTATTGTGCGCGCCTGTATAGAGGAACATCAACCCGACGAAAGCCACCAAAAGGGCAAAGACAATAAATTGCCGTTCTGTATTAAAGCCGAAGACGGCGGCGACCATGGCCGCCCCTGCGGCCACCAAGATCGCGCCCCATTTCGTGAAGAAGGCGGCCGGTGGAACAGGCTTTTCTTCACGCCGCGCTTCGGCCAGTTCTGACGTATCATTGGCTTCAAAGGCTTCTAACTCTTCCGGCGAATATTCTTTCGACGTCACGACCGTGTAGAGGACGGCTGCGAATAAAATACCTGCCCCGACAATAAAGGCGGCGACGACACTGGGTGCGACGCTGCCCTCGGGGGCGGTCTGGGCGTAGCCAAAGAGACCCATCCATTCCGGAAGCTTAGAGCCGACATAGGTGCCGAGTCCGATAAAGACGCCTTGGGCCGCATAGCCCGCGCTGCGCTGACGACTATTCAGATTGTCTCCAACAAAAGCGCGGAACGGCTCCATCGAAATGTTGAGCGCACTGTCCAATATCCAGAGAGAACTCGCCGCGATCCAAAGGATGGGGGAGGTCGGCATGACAATCAGGGCCAGGCTGGCAAGGAGTGCACCAGCTAGGAAATAAGGCCGTCGGCGCCCAAACCGTCCCCAAGTCCGGTCAGAGTAATAGCCCACGATGGGCTGAATGATCAGGCCTGTGACAGGACCCGCTAACCAGAACAGTGGCAGAGCCCCATAATCTGCGCCCAAGCTCTGAAAAATCCGGGACGCATTGGCATTTTGCAGCGCAAAGCCGATTTGTAGGCCGAAAAACCCGACGGCCATATTGATAATGGTGAAGAGCGGCAGGGCCGGTTTGAGCGCGTTGGCGAATTTTTCGCCAGGCATTGCGATAGGTGCGGACGGTGTCGCCATGATGGTCCCCCAATGATGCTCGATTCCGTCTGACGCGGTTCTCTTAAGCATCGCAAATTTCTGCAAAGACACTGCAAGAATTTGCGGCGCTTGGCAAGTCAGATGTGGGTGGAAGACGGGGATTGGGTGTTCCGATTGAAAGAAGACGTGAAAGGTTTTCTTTTCATCCGTTCCAGGCAGCCCAAGCGTAACAGAGGCACAATTGCCCGGCTTCGGCGAAAGGTCTCTATGCTTGTTCTCATCTATCTCGCCCATTGCGCGGTCATTGTTTTTGGGGCGGTGACGCTGGTCTGGCTGATCAGCCTGATCATGAAAGACGCGTCTATCATTGATATCTTTTGGGGTTTTGGTTTTGCGCTGGTCGGCGCGACTTGCCTCTGGATGGCCATCAGAGCCGGCGAGCCGAGCGCCTATCTTTGGCTGATGGGATTGATGCCAATCCTATGGGGACTGCGCCTGACGATCTACCTGGCAATCCGCAATCTCGGCCATGGCGAGGACCGCCGCTATGTCAAAATGCGAGAGCGCTCAGGACTTTCAGAGATGGCGTGGCGGTTGCGGGCGCTTTTTACGATCTTCTTCGGCCAAGGCCTGTTGATCCTGCTGGTCAGCGCTCCGGTCTGGGTCGCGTTCGCCACGGGCAAAGAGGTGGAGTTCGGTTGGCTGGCGATGATTGGCGGTCTGGTCTGGCTGGCCGGTGTTCTTTTTGAAGCGATCGGCGACTGGCAGTTACGGCGATTTATGCAAAAGCATAAAGACTATGACGGCCCTTATGAGGACAAGCCGATCCTAGACACCGGCCTGTGGGCGTGGACGCGCCATCCGAATTATTTCGGTAATTTCCTGCTCTGGTGGGGCATCTTCATCGCCGCCTGTGCCGCGCCCTGGGGGTGGCTGTCAGTTGGCGGGCCGATCATTATGTCCGTGCTGCTCATGAAGGTCTCAGGCCGCGATCTGCTCGAAAAGCAGATGAAAAAGCGCAAGGGCTATAAGGAATATGTGGAAAAGACATCAGACTTCTTTCCGCGCCCGCCAAAGAATTAAGGCCGCCGAAAAAAAACCAATCCTTTTGTCATCCCGGCCAAGGCGCAGAGCGCCGCAGAGCCGGGACCTAGCGTCACAAAAGCAGGCTTTAAGTGTTGTTTGCCTTTAGGTCCCGGCTCTTCGCTTCGCTCGGCCGGGATGACAGAGTATTTCATTCCGCCGCGACGATCTCGGGTTTGTGTTCGGGCGTCGCGACGGGCTCCACCAAGCCGCGATCGGTCCTCATCACCTTGTCCCAAAAGCGGAAATAGAGCCCGTAATTCCCGGTAAACTTGGTGTGGTGCAGATTGTGGTGGCTCGCCGTAATGACGTGCCGCCCCCAAAAG
>CAWUKE010000024.1:0-18637 GCA_963922935.1 uncultured Alphaproteobacteria bacterium
CGATCATCCTCGCGACCTGTCGCGCGCAAGTAACGCAGCGTATCCGCATCCACCGGGAAGAAGCCACAGGTCGCGCCATATTCCGGCGCCATATTGGCAATGGTCGCCACATCTTCGAGGCTGAGATTATCCAGGCCCTGGCCATAAAATTCGACAAATTTCCCAACCACGCCGCGTTCGCGCAGCATCTGCACGACGCGCAGCACCAAATCGGTCGCCGTTGAGCCTTCGGGCAATTCGCCCGTCAGTTCAAACCCGATCACTTCAGGGATCAGCATGGATACCGGCTGGCCGAGCATGGCCGCTTCGGCCTCAATTCCGCCGACGCCCCAGCCCAGCACGCCGATGCCATTGATCATGGTCGTATGGCTGTCTGTGCCCACCAACGTGTCGGGGAAGGCGTAGGTCTTCTCGCCGTCCTCATCGCGAGTCCAAACCGTTTGCGCCAAATATTCAAGGTTCACTTGGTGGCAAATGCCTGTACCGGGCGGCACAACGGCGAAATTATCAAACGCCGTTTGACCCCATTTCAGGAAATCATAGCGTTCGCCATTGCGTTCATATTCGCGCGCAACATTCTTTTCATAGCTGTCTTCCGTGCCGAAATAATCGACCATGACCGAATGGTCGATCACGAGGTGAACCGGATTAAGCGGATTGATCTTTTCAGGATCCGAGCCCAGCGCCGCCATCGCGTCCCGCATTGCCGCCAGATCGACAATCGCAGGCACGCCGGTAAAGTCCTGCATCAAAACCCGCGCGGGGCGGAAGGCAATTTCGTGGCTGGATGTGCGCGTTGTCAGCCACTCGGCCATGGCTTGGATGTCTTCTTTTTTAACTGACACGCCGTCTTCAAAGCGCAAAAGATTTTCGAGCAGGATTTTCAGCGTTCGCGGCAGTCGGGAAATTCCAGCAAGCCCGGCTTTTTCAGCCACGCTCAGATCAAAATAATGATAGGTCTTATCCCCAATGGTAAGAGTCCGCTCGCACTGAAAACTGTCTAAAGAAGCCATATAAATCCTACGCCCCACGGTCGCTTTGGTTGCTGGGATTTATATGCAGGCTATGCGGTGTCTTTTCAACGCTTCGCGCGTTTTCCGAAAAATCGGCGGCGCTGATCCGGCACCTTCATAAAGGCGGCCCACGCCTCCTCCACGAGGCGCTTTCCCGCCCGCGCTTCTAGCAGCCACGCATTAAGCGCTTGGGCCTCGGCGTCAAAGGGTTCGTAAACACCATGCTTTTGCGCGGCGATCAATTGATAGAGATAGACGGCGTCCGCCGACGGCGCGCGGGTGTAATCATCATCAATGTTAAGCGTTTCCAGCGCGCGAATAACGCGCGTGGGAAGCGGGGAAGCGGGCATGGGCTGCGCCTAACCTTGGGCCGAATCAATTCGGGGAAAATTCTCTGTTGGAATAGAGGTAGGAGCCAGACAGCAGATTTCCAGCGCGGCCCCAAATTAGGGTTACTATACCGTTAAACCCACAGAAAGCTCGGTCCCGGTTTACTCTTCCAACCCCTTCAACCCGCCATGCCGTTGAATGAACGGGATCTGCGCGAGCGTAAAAACAAGGGTGAGCGGTAAGAAACCAAACGTTTTGAAATTCACCCAAAACGCTTCCGTCTGTGTGCGCCAGACGACCTCGTTAATCGCGGCCACACAGAGGAAGAAAATCCCCCAACGTATGGCGAGCTGGTTCCAGGCGGCAGGCGAAAGCGTGAAGGCATCGCCGAGCAAGGTTTTCAGCACATTCTTCCTAAACACGACACCGCCTAAAACGCCCAAGCCCAAAAGCCCGTTCACGACGGTCGGGCGCATGAACAGGAACAGCTTATTATCGAAGAAAAAGGCGAGCGCTGTTGTGCCGACAATCAGGATCGTGGAGAGGATCAGAACAAAGGACAGCGTCCGATATTTCAGCCAACCAATCGTCAGGGCAATCACGGCCGCCACGGCAAAGATAGCCGCCGCGATAAATAAGGCTTCTTCCGGATTATCCCGCCGCAACCAATGAAAGGTCACGAAGAAAATCAGCAGCGGACCGAGATCCATCCAGACATGATTGTTGGGTTTGCTTGCCGCGGTCTGGGAATTTGGGGACGCGCCCGCCTCTGTGGAGTCTGTCTCGCTCACAATCGCCATCCTGTATGAAAAGCCGTCACACCAGCCGCATAATTGTCATAGGACACGTGGGAAAAGCCCGCCGCTTCGATCATGGCTTTGAACTGATCCTGCTTGGGGAAGCGGCGAATACTTTCGACCAGATATTGGTAACTGTCGCGATCACCCACCACCATATGCCCGAGGCGCGGCAAAACGTTGAAGCTATACAGATCATTGGCCGCGGCGATCATCGGTTCCGGCGGGGTTGAAAATTCCAACACGCCGAGCCGCCCGCCCGGTTTCAGCACGCGGTAAAACTCTTTCAACGCGGCCATCCGGTCGGTCACATTGCGAATGCCATAAGCAATCGTGACCGCATCGAACTGACAATCGTCGAAAGGCAGTTTTTCGGCATTGGCACAGACGCGGCTGAGATCCATCCCAGCGTCCTTCTGGGAATCAATCCCGGCCAGTAACATCTCCGCATTGATATCAAGAATGACCGCAGAGGCTGGATCGCCGCCCCGCCTGTCGCGGACTTTATCCGCCGCCTTGATGAAACGCCGGGCAATGTCACCCGTGCCGCCCGCCACATCGAGCAAGCGTTCCCCCGGTTGCGGGTTCAGCTTCGTCACCGCCAAGTCTTTCCAGACGCGGTGTAGCCCGCCCGTCATCAAATCGTTCATGCGGTCATAATCGCGCGCAACAGAATCAAAAACCTGTTTCACCCGGCCTTGCTTTTCAGACGCGGGGACGTCTTCGAAGCCGAAGTCGATCGTATCAGACGGTTTGGTGCTCACGGGTGGGACCTAGGCGGGGACGCACCCAATAACAAGGTGCGTCAACTGTTGTGTCACGCATCAAATGCCAGCGGAGGCGTGCGGCCTATTCCGCAACAATCGAGAGGTGGGTTTGGGCATCCCGTGCCGCGCGCTCATCTCGCAGGCTTGACGGCGTCGTCATGCCCGGACGTCCCGGTGAGAAGACACTTTCCCCGCCTTGGGTGAAGAACTTCTGATCCTGACGGAACGCTTCGACCAAATAGTCAAAGACGGCACGTATGCGAGCGGAGCGCTTCAAGTCCTGGTGCGCGACGAGGTAAAGCACTTCGGAATGTTCGCATTCTGGCATGACCCGTACCAAATGACGCTGCCGCGCGTCAGCCGCATTCAGGGGCAGCAAACCAATCCCGTAACCTTGTTCCAGCCCTTCATAGAAGGCCCAGATCGAGTTGGACTTAAAGGTCACGCGCTTGGGCTCATGCATCATTTCGTCTGTGTCGTGATCCATGATCCAGAGCAGCTTGCCATCCATAATGGTCGCCATCACACCGTCATGATGGGACAGATCATCGAGGCTTTGCGGCATGCCTGCGCGCTCAATATATTCAGGGCTGGCAAACAGACCGAAAGACACGTCGGCGACTTTGCGGCCAATCAAGCTGTTTTGGTCCCCCGGACTTTTCCAGCGTAGCGCAATGTCGGCTTCGCGTTGAGCGAGGTTGAAGCTGCGAAATCCGATCCCGATATCAACCAGAATATCCGGATGTTCGGCTCGGAAGCGCTGCATCACACCCGGCAACCAGGCTGTCCCGATCCCTTCAGACGCGGAGAGGCGGACGACGCCGGACAAGCTATCTTCGAGGGTCGCAGAGGACCGATCAATCGCTGCCGCCTCATCCTGCATCCGGCGGATATGATCCAGCATGCTTTGGCCAAATGTCGTCGGGATCAACATGCCGTCTTGGCGCTTGAGCAGCGGTGTATTGAAATGATCTTCCAGCGCACGAATGCGGCGACCGACAGTAGGCTGGCTCATGCCGAGCGCTTTGCCAGCTGCCGTGAGGGAGCCAGCTTCTGCCACGGCGAGAAAAACAGGATAGTCAGACCAATTCGTATTCATGCCAAACCCTATAAACATGAATGAAAGTGCGTCAAGTCATGCGTTTATGAAGACTATACGACAGCTAGCTATTTTGCCGTAAGACGGGCAAAGCGCACCTGATGAAGCAACACATCTATATCGATGGGGACGCCTGCCCCGTGCGGGAGGAGACCTACAAAGTCGCCCGACGGCATAATGTGCCCGTGACAGTTGTCGCCAATCAATGGTTCCGCACGCCGCCGGACGTGACCTTTCAGCGGGTCGATGATAGCTTTGACGCCGCCGATGATTGGATTGCCGAACAGGCGGGCCCAGATGCTGTGGTGATCACAGCGGACATCCTGCTTGCCGAACGCTGCTTGAAATCTGAGGCTCGAGTCCTCGCGCCAAATGGTAAGCCCATGACGCTGGACACAATCGGCTCGCAGCTCGCCGTGCGCGCCATCATGGCAGACCTCAGAGACGGGGCCGAGCAGCCCAATGTGGGCGGCCCGCCCCCTTTTTCCGCGCGCGATCGATCACGGTTTTTAGAAGCGCTTCACCTGATGCTTGAAAAGGGCGCGTCACCCCCTTAAGCGCCCGCGCCATGACCGACACAAAGACCCTCGAAACGATCATCAATGCCGCATGGGAAGACCGCGCCTCCCTCTCGCCCGACACAAAAGGCAAAACTCGTGATGCTGTGGAGGCTGCGATAAGCGGTCTCGACCAAGGGACGTTCCGGGTCGCCTCAAAAGCCGGCAATAATGATTGGGTGGTTCACCAATGGCTAAAAAAGGCCGTGCTGCTCGGCTTTCGCCTCGAAGGCAATGCGATGATGACCGGCGGCCCCGCAAGACTAGGAATGGCTGGCGGTCACTTCTATGACAAGGTCCCCAGTAAGTTTGAAAACTGGTCTGAGGACGATTTCGCTAAAGCGGCCTTCCGCGTCGTCCCACCCGCCGCTGTCCGTCGCGGCAGTTACGTTGCGCCTAACGCCGTTCTGATGCCGTCCTATGTGAACATCGGCGCCTATGTCGGGTCAGGCACCATGGTCGACACGTGGGCGACTGTCGGGTCTTGCGCGCAAATTGGCGAGAACGTTCACCTGTCCGGCGGTGTTGGCATTGGCGGCGTGCTAGAACCCCTGCAAGCGAACCCGACGATTATTGAGGATAATTGCTTCATCGGCGCGCGGTCCGAAGTTGTCGAAGGCGTGATCGTGCGTGAAGGCGCGGTGCTTGCGATGGGCGTATTCCTTTCCCAATCCACGAAAATCTATAACCGCGCGACGGGCGAGATCACTTACGGCGAAGTCCCAGCCTATTCCGTTGTCGTGCCCGGCACATTACCATCTAAAGATGGGAGCCACAGCCTGGCCTGCGCGGTGATAGTGAAAACCGTCGACGCCAAAACCCGCGCCAAGACGGGCGTGAATGAGCTGCTGCGGGATTAGCGCACCGCCCAAGCCCGCTCTTCCGCGCTGATGCGGATGGTGAGGACCGCGGCGTTGAGCGCGCCGAAGATCGCGGCGACTTCCCATAAGCCGAGCACGAGGGGGGCGACCAAAATTTCCGCAATCACCAGCATATAGTTGGGATGCGGCACAAGGCCGAACGGGCCTTTGGTCACTTTCGTTTCATCAGGCAAAACGATGATCCGCGTGGTCCAGCGGCGGCCCAGCGTCGTCAGGATATAGACGCGTAAAACTTGCAGAACGGCATAAACGACGAGCCAACCCCAAATGACCTTTTGATCGTGGCCGAGCCACACCATGGCTAAAATCCAGAATGTGTGAACGGCCACGATGAGCGGATAGTGACCTGGACTGTGTTCTATCCCGCCTTGGGCCTTGAGGCGTTTGGTGTTGCGGTTCGCAATGGGAAGTTCGATCAGCCGTTCGGCGATAATATAGGCCAGAAAGAGGGCTGCAGTGATGTCGATCGAAACTATCACGCGGCCGCGTCCTCATTGGCTTCAATCGTGAGCGAGCGCAGAAAAGCGGCCGCCTTATTCAAATGCGCTTCGCGCTTTTCCTCATTCATCCGTCGGGCTGTCGCGACCATCATCGCCCAGCGCGGGTTCTTAGCGAGTTCATCCGCGTGCTGCCAGATCCAGCGCCAATAAAGCCCGTCCCAAACTTCCGCCCACTCGCCGCTTTTGCCCCAGTGGCTCATCTTGGCGACATAGTTGGAGCCTGAAAAATAAGGCTTGGTTGTGATCTGTCCCCTGTCCGCGTTTTGACTCATCGCATAGGCATTTGTGACCATCACCCAATCATAGGCATCGACAAACATTTCCATGAACCAGCGATAGATCTCGTCAGGATCAAATTCGCAGAGGAACATAAAGCCGCCGAGGAACATCAGCCGTTCAATATGATTGGCATAGCCGGTCTTGAGGACGCGCTTGATGATATCATCGATGGGGTCGATCCCGGTTTCGCCCGTCCACCAGCTTTCCGGAATTTTGCGCGTATGGTTCCAGTGATTGGTCGTCCGCATCGAAACCCCGAGATCGTCATAAGTCGCGCGCATAAATTCCCGCCAGCCAATGATCTGGCGGATAAAGCCTTCGACCGAATTGATTGGCACATCATGGGTTTTGATATGCTCCAAGGTGACGTCAACGATCTGCTGCGGGGTCAGCAAACCGATATTCAACATCGGTGTCAGCGCACTGTGCCAGAGCAAGCTTTTGCCTTCGACCACCGCGTCCTCATAGGGACCGAATTGATCGAAGCGCTCTTTCAAAAACCGGCCGAGCCAGTCCGCCGCCGCCGCATGGGTCGTCGGCCAGTAGAGATCGTCCAGAGAACCATAATTATCCGGGAAGTCGTCTTGGATCGATTGGCGAACCTCTTCGGCAACCGTGTCCGCGCCGTAGGCCTTTAAGCGCGGCGCTTCGCCCAACATTTTCTTCGGGACCTTTTTGCGATTGTCCTCATCAAAACTCCACTGCCCGCCTTGGGGGTCATCGCCATCCATCAAAATGTCAAAGCGACGGCGCTGGAATTTATAAAACTCAGCCATGAACCAGCGTTTCTGATCAGTTCTCCAGTCTTCATTGGTCGACTTAAGATTCAGGAACATCGGCGTCGGCAGCAAAGTCAGATCAAAGCCGTTCTTCTCCGCATATTTTCGCAGGCGCTTTTCCAAAATGAAGTCGACGGGATCACAGGCGATCAGCGTTTTCACGCCGTCATCCGCCAAATCTTTGATCGCGGATTTCAGGACGATCTGACCCGCCGCATAACCCACAGAGCTAACGTCATACTTATCTTCGAGCGAGGCTTGGTACCGCGCCATACTCGTCCGGTGCAGCCAGAGCTTTTGCTTGTGAAAGCGCATCGGATATTGCGGATCGCCAAAGAAAAGCGAGTCTTCGATCAGCACCACTTGATCAGGGTTTTCTTTTAGGCCCGGATGGTCTTTAAAAAGCTGGTGCGGAAAAATCAGAAGCGCGCATGTCATAGAGACAATACGAACTAGCCCACATAGAGAGGGGTAAATCCAGCGGAAAAGCCGGGGCCCAAAGCACAAGCCAGCAGCGGTTTGCCGGAGCCTTTCGCGTCGCCCCGCTCTAGGACTTTTTGCAAAACAAACAGCACGGTCGGCGCGCTCATATTACCAAAGTCCGTGAGGATATCGCGTTCAATGTCGAGCGTGCCCGCGCCAAGGTCGAGCGCGCCTTCAATCGCTTCGACCACTTTCGCCCCGCCGGGATGGGAGACGATGCGGCCAATATCGGAATGGGTGAGGCCCAGCTGGCCTAACGCCGTATCCGCCGCCCTGCGGAATTCTTCGCTGACGAAATCGGGAATAGAGCGATCAAACACAACGGCGAGGCCGTCTTCATCGACCTCCCACCCCATAATGGGCAGCGTATCATCCCATGTCTTGGATGCGCCGCGTCCGACACGGATTTGGCTGTCTTGGCTGTTGAGCGCAACGGCCGCCGCGCCATCACCGAAAAGGATGGTGGCGATAATGTCCGCTTTTTTGGGTCGGGCTTTGCGGAACGATAGCGTGCAGGTTTCAACAACGACGAGCAGAACATTCGCCGTCGGATTGGCGGCGGCGAGTTCTCGTGCCACGTTCAGGCCGGCAATGCCGCCCGCGCATCCCAAACCAAAAAGCGGAACGCGCAGGCAATCATCCCGAAAGCCGAGGATGCCTTTGGCTTGCGCATCGAGCGTGGGCGTCGCAATCCCTGTCGAGCTGACCGTCACCAAAATATCGACTTGGTCGGCTGTCCATTCCGCGTCTGCTAGCGCGGCCTTCGCAGCCTCAATATAAAGCTGCGTTGCGCCCGCCATGTAGCGCGCATTGCGGTCGGTCCAACCGCCCGCCCCTTCGAACCAGTCAAACGGAGCAACCGAGTAGCGCATCCGGACACCCGCCGTGTCGAACACGGGCGCGAGGCGATCAAAGCCTTTAAAGCGCGGGCCCAAAATTTCGTGCGCGCGGTCGCGGACCTGATCTTGAGGCAGGGCGTGGGGCGGCACGCATGTTGAAAGGCCCTGCAGATAAACCGTCATTGCATGGTTGATACGCACGAAACGTCATTGACGGGAAGGGTCTTCACCAAACAAAGGCGTGAGGACGATAATTGCGGAGGCCAAAAGGATGGCAATCAAAACACGATTCACCGAAGAATTCGGGATTGAAAAACCCATCGTTCAAGGCGGGATGCAATGGGTCGGCTATGCCGAAATGGTCGCACCTGTGGCCAATGCGGGATGCCTTGGGTTTCTGACAGCGCTGACCCAGCCGACACCGGAAGACCTCGCCAAAGAGATCGCGCGCACTAAGGAAATGACGGATCAGCCCTTCGGTGTGAACCTGACCATTCTGCCCACCATCACCCCGCCGCCTTATGCGGAGTACCGCCAGGCGATTATCGAAGGCGGGATCAAAATTGTCGAAACGGCGGGCTACAAACCGCAAGAGCATGTGAACCATTTCAAAGAGCACGGGATTAAGGTGATCCATAAATGCACGGCCGTACGGCATGCGCTTTCCGCCGAGCGCATGGGCGTGGACGCGATTTCCATCGACGGCTTTGAATGTGCAGGTCACCCGGGTGAAGATGATATTCCCGGCCTGATCCTGATCCCGGCGGCGGCCAATAAGGTCAAGATCCCAATGCTGGCCAGTGGCGGTATCGCCGATGGGCGCGGGCTGGTGGCTGCGCTGGCGCTCGGCGCGGACGGCATCAATATGGGCACGCGTTTTTGCGTGACCAAAGAGGCGCCAATCCCGGAGACGTTCAAACAGCAAATGGTCGAAAATGACGAACGGCAAACGGACCTGATCTTCCGCACGCTGCATAATACGGCGCGCGTGATGAAGAACGCGGTCAGTCAGGAAGTCGTCGCGATCGAACGTGCCGGTGGCGCGAAGTTTGAAGATGTTCAGCACCTTGTCAGCGGCAAGCGCGGCCTTGCGGCTATGAAAGAAGGCGACACAGACGGCGGCATCTGGTCCGCAGGCATGGTCCAGGGCCTGATCAATGATATTCCAACGGTCGCCGAACTGGTCGATCAGATCATGAGCGATGCCGAGGCGATTATCGATGCGCGACTAGGAAATATGCGCGCATAGCCTATCACCCATTCAAAGTGTTTCACGTGAAACACTTTGAAGCCCACAATAAAAAAGCCCGACTTTCGCCGGGCTTTCTTTTTGGATTTCGGCGTTAGGTCCCGCTCGCTTGAGCTCGCGGCGACACGCTAAAATCGATTATCAATCGATTTTTCTGACAGTGTCAGATCGCTTAGTCGCGACCAAACAAGCTCAGTAAAATCTGGAACATATTGATGAAAGCGAGCAGGAGCGACGCCGCGCCGTAAGCGCTGTATTTATTCATCATTTCCACGTCGCCGCCCAAACCGTAATAAACGCGCTTGAGCATTTGGGTTTCCCAGGCCGTGATCATCGCGATCGCGCCGAGAGCAATAACATTGATGATGACATCTAGCGGGCCTGTTGGGGCCAGAGCTGGGAAGAACATGCCCAGCACATTGATCGCAACGTAGCCTAAGAATGCGGCAAACGCATATTTCACAAAGGTGCTGAGGTTACGCTGTGTCGAGTAGCCAAACATGGACAGCGCCCCAAACATCGCCACGGTCATGAAGAAGATTTTGGCCACGACCATCGGATCATAAAAGGCTGCAATCGCGCTCATGAAGACGCCCATGAAAGCCGCGAAGCTAAACAGGAACGTCACAACGCCGCCCATGGACATGGTTGGCAGCTTTTTGCCGACAGCCCCAAACAAAACTGGGATCGCAATCACAAAGCCGAGCAAGACGAAGGGGCTATAGATGAATGAGGCTACGGCCGCATTGGTCATAATCACTTGACCAAACACATAGGCCACGCCCGCTGTCACCAACATGGCCAGCGCCATCCAGCGATAGGTGCCGAGCATAAATTGTTTAAGGCCAACATCGGTATCGGCACTGCCGCCAATGACGCCTCGGTTGAAATCGTTCATTCTTTGAACTCCATCATAAAAGCCGCCCGGACGCTACATCCGCCGAGCTGTTGGTCGCAATATAAGCAAATTCTAAGCAAATTGCCAATGACAAGCGTGTCACAGGCCTAACACAGCCTTAGATTTATCCTATTCCATCAATAGGCGCGCCCTATAAAATAAGAGCGCTCAACTCGATTATCGCGATTTTCTGCACGTCTTTTCGCTCAGGGCTTTACCCGTCCACAGACACTGCGTAAGCGGCGCGAATGGAACTTCGCACGCTCGGTCGCACCGATATCAAAGTCACCTCTGTCTGCCTCGGCACGATGACCTGGGGACAGCAAAATACTGAGGCCGAAGCGCATGAACAGCTGAGCTATGCGTGCGATGAGCGGGGCATCAATTTCATCGATACGGCGGAAATGTATCCCGTCCCGGGCCGGTCGCAGACCCAAGGGCGCACAGAAAGCTATATTGGCACCTGGCTGAAGGCGCGGGGAAAACGGGACGATCTGATCCTAGCCACTAAAGTGGTCGGTCGGTCCGGCATGACCTGGACGCGGGACGGCAAGGTTTCGATGACCCGCCACACCAAAGAACAAATTGATGAAGCGGTTGAGAAGAGTTTGAAGCGCCTGCAGACAGATTATATTGATGTCTACCAGCTTCACTGGCCCGACCGCGGCATGCCGGGCTTTGGCTTTCACAGCTACCAAGATTATGACGCGGAGGAGATGGTCCCGCTACGGACGATCCTAGAGACGCTGAGCGATCATGTGAAAGCGGGCCGCATCCGGCATGTGGCGCTGTCTAATGAATCCGCTTGGGGGACGATGGCGTTTGTGGCTCTCGCCGAACAACATGGTCTGCCGCGCATGGTGAGCAATCAATGTGTTTATAATCTGCTCGCCCGCCGGTTTGATTATGACCGGGCCGAAATGGCGATGCGCGAACAGGTTGGCCTGCTCGCTTACTCCCCGCTCGGCATGGGCGTCCTGACAGGAAAATATGATAGCGGGACCGCGCCGGAAGGCTCTCGCGGCGCGCTTTTTGATGGCTTCATGGAAAATTACAAAGCCGCGCGGGAGGCGTATCTGGATGCCAATAATACCGCCCGGAAGCTTGGCCTCACGCCGACACAGTTCGCGCTGAAATTTGTCGAAAGCCGTCCCTTCCTAACGTCCAATATTATCGGGGCGACGACGATGGAACAGCTCAAAGAAAATATCGACGCGCACGACATTGACTGGACAGAAGAGATGGAACGCGAAGCCCATCGCCTTCATAAAACCTATCGCTGCCCGCTTGGGAGGTAAAAGACGGGCGTCAGGACCCTAACAAAAAGACCGCCCGCGCGGCGGCCCTAAGCGACCCATCAGAGTCGTCTCATTATGATTTTATTCGCCGCTATTCGCCCGCCCTCTGGCGTTATCCGCGCCGTCAGCCGGATGCAAAAAGGGGTCCCCGGCGCCCGCTGGAGCGGACCCGAGAAGCTCCACATCACAGTCGGCTATTTCGGGGAGGTGTCGGAAACACTCGCTGAAGAGCTGGATGAAGAACTCGCCCGCCGACCCCTGCCCTCGATGGAATTGAAGCTGTCGGGTGCCGGGCATTTTGGACGATCCGAGCCGCATCAAATCCACCTAAAAGTCAAAGACGATCCCGCCCTAGCCCGGCTTCACCAACATTGCCGCCGCGCGGCACGGGAGGTGGGGATCGTCATGGAAAAGCGGACCTTCACGCCGCATTTGACGCTCGCTTATTTGAAGCCCTTTCCGAACCTGGAAAAGATCGCGGACTTTGAACGCAAACATGCCAATACGGAGATCGGGCCGTTTTTGGTCGACCAATTTGGCCTTTATTCCAGCTGGCAAAACAAGCGCGGCCCGAACCGCTATGATCTGGAAGCGACGTATCCGTTGTTAGGGTAAGCCCTTATTCTGGTGTCGTGATCCGGAGTAGGCGGCCATCGGCATCTTCCAGGACGTATAGCGCGCCGTCAGGGCCTTCTTCGACCTCACGAATGCGCGCGCCCCACTCAAAACGTTCGGCTTCCGCCGCCAAGGTCCGACGACGATCAGAACTGGACGGGCTATCAGGCACAGCCGCGATCTTATCGCGGTCAAAGACGACACGGACCAGCGCTTGGCTGGACAGACCGCCGATAAAGCCGTCACCTGTGAACTCTGGCATTTCGTCCGATTTATAGATCACAAAGCCGGCGGGGCTGATCGCTTCCGCCCACCAAGCGGCAGGGTGTTCATAGATCGGGAAGTCGGTGTGGTCCGGAATTTCGACGCCAGAATAGTGATCGCCATTGGACACAACGGGGTAGCCATAATTCTCGCCGCGCTCGATCTTATTGAGCTCATCCCCATGGGCCGGACCCATTTCGTGGACATAAAGCGCGCCGTCCGCCGCAAAGTCGATGCCCAGCGGATTGCGGTGACCCAGCGTCCAGATCTCATCCGTGACGCCGCCTTGGCCATAAAACGGATTATCAGAGGGGGTTTCGCCGTCAGTCGTGATCCGCACGACCTTGCCCATATTGCTGTCCATATTTTGGGACGGCGTAAAGTGTTGTCTGTCGCCAGACGTAATGAAGAGAAAGCCCCCGCCGCCTTCGGCATTGTCGGGGCTGATCGCCAGGCGATGCCCATAGTGACCATTACCCCGCATTTTAGGGCTTTGTTCCCAAATCTGTTCCCGGCCAGACAAACGCCCGCCATTGCCGGACAGAACCAGTGTCGCCCGCTCCACAACCGCGCCGGAGAGATTATCATTATTCCGATCTCGTTCGACGAAAGAGAGGTAAACGCGGCGGTTCCGGGTGAAATCCGGATCAACGATGATGTCGCCGAAGCCGCCTTGATTGCGGACGCTGACTTCGGGGCCGCCTTTAATCTCTCCGCTTTTCTTGCCATTCCGGTCCAGCAGCCAAAGCGTCCCGGTCTGTTCGGCCACAATGGCGCGACCATCGGGCAGGAACGTCATGGACCATGTGTCGTCAAATTGTTCCAGAACTTCGGTTTGAATCACCGTTCCGGCTGTGCCTGTGACGGTTTCGGTTTGCGCGAAAGCTAAGGCGGGGATTGAGGCCGTGAAAGTGAGGGCAAGCAAAGCAGAAGGCAGGCGCATCATAAAGTCCTTGGACAGAATATCGAAAAAGGCGTGTCTCTTTTACGCATCAACAATCAAAGAGTTCGCATAAAAAAAGCGCCGCCCAAACGGACAGCGCTTTCACATTTTCGTTTTCGGGTCGCTTAATTGCTGATCGTCAGCTCGATCCCAAAGACCTTGCCTTTTTTCAGCGGACTGAATGTCCCTGCTTGCGGACGATCAGCGAACGGCACAGCCGCGCCCGTTCCGCGGGGGAAGCCACCAATCGCCGCGCCGAAGGAGGCCGGAAGCTGCGTATCACCGCCCACTTGGACTTCATCCAACAGGTTTCGACCGAAGGCGGAAATCGCGATGCGCTGACCTTTATCATTCTCAATCGAATAGGTCAGGGACGCATCGAGGCGATCCAGCGCCTGGACAAAGCCGAGGTTGCTATCGGTATAAGCAAAGCGGTCACGATGCTGGAAGTTACCGCGTGCTGTCACAAGACCGCGGTCCCCCACGGGCATGTCAGCAATGGCGCCAAAGCCATAGGTCATTTCCGGCACACGCGGCAGGTCGAGCGCCGCATCAGCCGCTGTGACGACCCCGTCGCCTGAAATATCGGCGCGGACATCATCATATTCCGCATCAATCAGACCCAGATTACCTGTCAGGGTCAGGAAGTCTGTCACAGACGCCCGGCCATCAATTTCAAAGCCGAGGATCGACGCGTCAGCCGTATTGATGATGTTCTGCAGAACACCCGCATCCGGATCCGCAATATTCACTTCACGCTGCATGTCGGTAATATCCGTGTAGAAGGCCGCGGCGTTCACATTGAAGCGACGATCTGCTGACGTCCATTTTGTGCCGATTTCAAACGCGTCGACTTCTTCTTCGTCAAACGAGAATTGCCCATCATTCGCGGCCACCTGCGCCAGGAAGACTGGCACGTTTGTGATCCGGAAGTTATAACCGCCAGAGCGGAAACCTTTGGTGTAGGTGCCGTAAGCTTGCAGGTCGTCTGAGACGAAATATTGCAAACCGAATTTCGGCGTAAAGTTCGACCAGCTATCGCTGTCTTCATAACCATCCGGCGCACCGGTGAACGGGTTTGTTCCCGTGAACGGGCAAGAGCCGCCCACGATAGAGCATTCCGGGCGGGGCTGCACATAGACAACGCCGGCGTCTTTGCTTTCGTCAGAGTAGCGGAGGCCCCCTGTCAGGATCAGATTATCCATCAGCGCATAATCAACATTGATGAAAGCGCCGAAGACTTCGTGATCCTGTTGACCGCCGCCATAGAAGGTGGGCGGCGCGCCTGCGCCCGCAAAGCGGAAGAGGAAGCGGACTTCATCATAGGCCACGTCTTGGTCGAACCAATAGACGCCCGTCGTCACTTCGGCATTGCCAAAGGTGCCATTATAGCGAAGTTCGTTAGAGAATTGCTCTTGCGCGAAGAGTGTGGAGGAGTGGAAGACATCGGCCGGCGTCGCGTCAATATCGCCGAACGTGCTGGCGTCCAGCTTCCGGTAGCCAAAGATATTGGTGATTTGACCATCGCCAAACGCAACATCAAGGTCTGCCCGGATCGTCCCGCTACGCACTTCATTGTCATAGAAGCCCGGCTCATCAATCGCGAAGTCAAACGTATCGCGCTCGTAAATGCCGCGGTTCTGCGCGGCGGGGCCGTCGCCTTCTGAGTCAAAATATTCACCCTTGGCGAGGATCGTCAGGGTGTCCGTCGGCATCCACTCCAGACCGCCCCGGAAAATGTAGGTCTTCGCAGCGCCTTGATTAGAGCCGTCAGCGAGGTTCCGGAAATAGCCTTCGTCATTATTATAATAGGCGGCGACTTTCGCGTTGAGCTTCCCTTCAATCAGGGGACCTGTCAGCGTACCCATATAATAGCTGCTGGGGCCGCCACGTTCGCTATCGAGAGAGCCTTCGATAGCCGCACGAACACGATATTGCATTTCGTCCGTTGGGTTCGTCGTATTCACCAAAACTGCGCCGCCTGTCGTGTTCCGGCCAAACAGCAGACCTTGCGGGCCGCGTAGGACTTCGACAGATTCGAGGTCGAAAATATCGAACACGACACCCGTATTCACGCCGAGGTAAACGCCATCGACGAACACGCCGACCGTCGGATCAATGGACGGGATCGAGGAGTTCACGCCCAGACCGCGAATAGAGAAGTTCGCCGTCCCGCGGGTCGTACCGATATCATCCAGAGTCACATTCGGCGCGGCAAAAGCGAGCTGTTCCAGATCCCGAACCTTGAGCGCCTCGAGCGTGTCAGAGTTCAGCGCCGTGACAGCGACAGGCACGTCTTGCACGGTTTCGACATCTTGGCTTTTCGTGGCTGTGGTAATCACTTCATCCATCAGGACGTTGGACGATGAGCGATCTTGGGCCAAACTCGCAGGGGCCGTCGCAAGCATAGCGGCAATGGCGATCCCACTGGCACGCAGGATGGTGGACTGTTTCATTTCTGGGTCTCCCGACATTGATATTTCAATCGTGAATCGACGCTTCTTTTTTGGCGGCGTGGATTTCATCAGGCTGTTTACGCCTAACGAGGCGAAGAGGTCCCTTTGATGTTGCAGATTTATAAACAATATCTCCCTTCTGATGGGACTGTTGCAATCATGTCACAAGTGAGCGCTATCATAAGGCGATATAACGCCATGCGGACCCCTCACGGCAAGGCGCTACTGGTTTTGTCAAAGAAGGGTTGAAACCCCGCGACAGATTTGTCAGAGCAAGCCTACCGCGAAGGGAAGCGTAGGATTTCTGGGCAGAGAAACGACCCGGACCACGGCCAACTTCAGACATCGCGAGGGGAAGCGCGCCAAGGACCCATTATGGAAACAGGTGCGGCCAACTTCAGACAAAACTGACTGAGGGAGACCCGACTTAAAGGGTCGGGCAAAATATCCAATGACACTCTATCTTATCCTGGGTGCGGCGGTTCTCGCTGTGCTATACGGCGTGGTCACCCGCGCCTCGCTCATGAAGGCCTCGACGGGCAATGAGCGCATGAACGAGATCGCAGCGGCGATCCAAGAAGGCGCCAACGCCTATCTGAACAAGCAATATATCACTATTGCCGGTGTCGGCGTTGCCGTGACCATCCTGCTCTTTATCTTCTTCCAGAACTTGATCGCACCACTTGGTTTTATCATTGGCGCGATCCTGTCTGGCGCGGCCGGCTATATCGGCATGAAAGTGTCCGTGCAGGCCAATGTCCGCACAACGGAAGCCAGCCGCAAATCGCTCGGCGAAGGCCTTAACATTGCCTTCAAAGCGGGCGCCATCACAGGCATGTTAGTGGCGGGTCTCGCCCTGCTGGGTCTGGCCGGTTATTATGCGATCCTTCGCGGCGGCCTCGCCGGTGATGAGCGTGACGTGATTGACGGGCTGGTCAGCTTGTCTCTCGGCGCGTCTCTGATTTCTATCTTTGCGCGTCTCGGCGGCGGCATCTTTACCAAAGGCGCTGACGTGGGCGGTGACCTGGTCGGTAAAGTCGAAGCCGGTATTCCGGAAGATGATCCCCGCAACCCGGCCACAATCGCCGATAATGTGGGCGATAATGTCGGTGACTGTGCCGGTATGGCGGCTGATTTGTTTGAGACCTATGTTGTGACGATTGCCGCGACCATGGTTCTCGGCTCTATCCTTTACTCTGGTGCACTTGACCTGATGCTCTATCCGATGGCGATTGGTGCCGCCTGTATCATGACATCGATCATTGGTACCTTCTTTGTCCGTTTGGGCAAAGGCTCCACCAATGTGATGGGCGCGCTCTATAAGGGCCTGATCGCCACGGGCGTTCTGTCCATCGCGGCAATTTACTTCGTGACGGACCTCGTGCTCGCCAACGGCCTCGGCGCGATTGACGAAGCTGGACGTGTCTTGGCGGACGGCAGCGCGGACACCATCACAGGCATGGAACTGTTCTGGTGCGCCGTCATCGGCCTGGTCATTACCGGCCTGATCGTGATCGTGACCGAATATTACACGGGCACGAAATATCGCCCTGTGAAATCCGTCGCCAAAGCGTCTGAGTCCGGCCACGGCACGAACGTGATCCAAGGTCTGGCCGTGTCCATGGAAGCCACAGCGATCCCGGCCCTGATCATCGTCGTCGGCATCATTGCGACGCACAGCCTAGGCGGCCTTTACGGCATCGCCACAGCCGTGACCGCTATGCTCGGCGTTGCGGGTATCATCGTCGCGCTCGACGCGTTTGGTCCAGTGACCGACAATGCCGGCGGTATCGCCGAAATGGCTGAGCTTGATCCCGAAGTGCGCAACACGACTGATACGCTCGACGCGGTTGGCAACACGACCAAAGCCGTGACCAAAGGCTACGCCATTGGCTCTGCGGGTCTTGGTGCGCTGGTTCTGTTCGCAGCTTATTATGAAGACGTGCGGTACTTCTCTGCCCAAACGGGCAATGCGCTGTCTGGCATGTCGCCCGATTTCAGCTTGACCAATCCTTACGTGATTGTCGGCCTGCTGATTGGGGGTTTGCTGCCTTATCTATTCGGCGCTTGGTCCATGCAGTCTGTGGGCCGTGCCGCCGGCGATATCGTCGAAGAAGTCCGTCGTCAGTTCAAAGCCGACGCAGGCATCATGGCCGGCACCTCCAAGCCGGACTATGCCAAAGCCGTGAACATCCTGACGGGGGCAGCCATCCGCGAGATGATCAAGCCAAGCCTGCTGCCAATCCTCTCACCGATCGCGCTTTTCCTGATCGTCAAATATGTTGGCGGGACAGAAAATGCGCTGAACGCCTTGGGCGCGATGCTGCTCGGTGTGATCGTCACAGGCCTCTTTGTGGCTCTTTCCATGACTGCCGGTGGCGGGGCGTGGGACAATGCCAAGAAATATATCGAAGACGGCAACCATGGCGGCAAAGGCTCAGACGCCCACAAAGCGTCTGTGACCGGCGACACAGTCGGCGATCCTTATAAGGACACCGCTGGCCCCGCCGTGAACCCGATGATCAAGATCACCAATATTATTGCCCTGCTCTTGATCGCGGTGGTCGCACACTAAAACTTAAGCCATAGG
>CAWUKE010000025.1:0-17393 GCA_963922935.1 uncultured Alphaproteobacteria bacterium
TCTGGCGCCGTAAAGCTAAAGATCGCTCCAGGATCCAATACGGGGCAGAAAATGCGCCTGAAAGGGAAAGGCGTGAACGGCAAAGGCCATCTGATCGTCGAGCTTATCGTCAATCTAAGCCCTGATGAGATAGAGGCCGGTCACAAAATTTTAGCCGCATTGCCCGAAAGTATAGCGTCTGAAGGCGGCAAAGCATTGCGTTCTGATCTGATTGAACGCTAAACAGCATATTCAGATTGCGTTCAATGCGTGATCGGTAGAGGGGCGCTTAATGAAACGATTTGCGATCATATGTGCGGCACTCCTGTCGCTAGGAGCTGTGGCTCCCGCTATCGCTGCGCCCACCTATGATAAAGGGCTGCGGTCCACGCCGCTTGTCCAAATTGAACGACCCAACGTCGTCCGGCTCGCGCAATCTAATCGCGAAATCAGCGCCTCTGAGGCAAAACGGATCGCTTTGTCACGCGTTCGCGGTGGTGAAGTCGTGGATATCCGCCGTACGGGCGACGCTTATCGCGTCCGGGTTATTGCACGGGACGGTCGCGTCATAGATATCGTAGTTGACGCCCGGACCGGGCGTGTCCGATAGGACAGCTTCTTAGCCGGAGTAAAATCTATGCGTATTCTCGTTGTTGAAGACGATCCTGATCTGTCTCGCCAGCTTAAGCAGGTCTTGAAAGAGCAAGGCTATGCTGTGGATGTGGCCAATGATGGCGTCGAGGGCCATTTCATGGGCGATACAGAGCCTTATGACGCTGTGGTTCTTGACTTGGGTCTGCCGCAGATCGATGGCGTCTCTGTCCTGCAGAAATGGCGTTCTGACGACCGGAAAATGCCAGTCCTGATCCTCACAGCTCGCGATCAATGGAGCGAAAAGGTCGCCGGCTTTGATGCCGGGGCGGATGACTATTTGACCAAGCCTTTTCACACGGAAGAGCTGCTGGCGCGGCTGCGTGCATTGCTCCGCCGAGCATCGGGCCATACGACAGATACAATTGAGATCGGTGACCTTGTTGTCGACAACCGTGCAGCCCGCGCTTTTGTGAACGGTATGGGGATAAAACTGACTAGCCATGAGTTCCGATTGCTTGCCTATATGGCTGCGCATGTGGGTCGGGTCATCTCCCGAACAGAAATGGTCGAGCATATTTATGACCAAGATTTCGATCGCGACAGCAATACGATTGAAGTTTTCATCGGTCGCTTGCGCAAAAAGATTGGTACAGACCGTATCGAAACGGTCCGGGGTCTGGGCTACCGTCTTGTCGATCCCGACGATCCATCAAAAAAATAACGCCCGGCGTTCATGACGTCTGAGGCGGAGAAGCCCAACCCTTCTTTAGTGTCGCGCCTTGTCCGCGCGGCGGCTTTTTGGATGATCCCAGCGCTCGCTTTGGCTGGCATGCTGCTATCGTGGCTGTATCGCGATACAATATATCAGAGCTTTGATGATCCGCTCGAACAGGCCGTGACGGATTTGATCGCGGCTGTCGAAGTCTTGCCGGATGGGCGACTGGCTTTGGCCCGCGAACCGATTGACCCAAAATATCAACGGGCTTTATCCGGGCGATATTGGATGGTTGGTGAAGCAGGGCAGGGGGCTATCGTAACGCCCTTGCTCGCCTCTCGTTCTCTCTACGGCGAAACCCTGCCGATTGACCCACGTGATCGCACGCGTCTTGAAAGAGCATCTGGCGAGGCCGTACGGTTTTCCAGCCTAGGACCGGATGGCGGCGAACCTCTTCGCGTTGTGGGCCGTCAGGTCGCGTTAAGCGGCGTTGATAAGCCCATTATCGCACTCGCCGCCGCTGACCGGCGGGCAACATCGCGCTCCGTCTTGCGCTTCGCAGCTACATCAATCGGGGTTTTGATGTTGCTAAGTTTTGGAATCTTGGCAGCGATCTATGCACAGGTCCGCACGGGATTGCGCCCGCTCTTCGACCTTGCGGACCGGGTCGCGTCTGTCCGGGAAGGCCGTAGCGAGAGTGTAGAGGGGCGGTATCCAGCGGAAATCACAGGTGTGGCTGAAGAGCTGAATTCGTTGATTGTCCACAATCGCAACGTCGTAGAACGGGCTCAGACCCATGTTGGTAACCTGGCGCATGGGCTGAAAACGCCGCTCGCGGTCTTGCAAAATGAAGCGTCTGTTGGTCAGCCTATTGATCCCGAGATTGTCTCGCGCCAAGCCGACGTGATGCGGGGCCAAGTCGATCACCATCTAAGGCGTGCGCGCGCCGCGGCCCGCGGACAGGCCATTGGTTTGACGAGTGTCGTTGATGAGGTTCTGAGCGGTCTAGCCCGGACATTACCGCGCATCTATCGAGACAAAAACCTATCGATTGATGTGGACGGTGAGGCCGATCTTCGCTTTCGCGGTGATAAAAGGGATCTGGAAGATATGGTCGGTAATCTGATGGATAATGCGGCCAAGTGGACATCTGGATCGGTGGAAGTGACACGTCAGATTACAGAGGAAAAGCTGCACATCATCATTGATGATGACGGTCCGGGGATTTCCGAAGATGAAATTGAAACGGCTCTGAAACGTGGCGCACGTCTCGATGAAGCCACACCTGGGTCGGGTCTTGGCTTAGCCATTGTTGATGATTTGGCCCTGGCTTATGGCGGTGGTCTCTCGCTCAGCCGTAGCCCGCTTGGAGGTCTGCGCGCTGAACTCATGCTTCCGCGCGCGCAATAAGCCTCTCTCAGTGACGGATAAACCCATAGCGCTCGAAGATCGCGACAAAGACGGGGCAAAGTTGTTTTCGCCGAGCGCGGGCCGCAATAAAGCGGTGATTGCGGAAAGTTTGGCGCTGCGTCTGCCGCAAGCTGCTAAAATCCTCGAAGTTGGTTCGGGGACTGGCGAGCATGGCGCGGCTTTAGGCGGGTTACGCGAAGATATTATCTGGCAGTATAGCGATCCGGATGCACAAAGCCGTGCCTCGCAGCAGGCTTGGGCGCAGCCCTATTGGCCAGCGCCTCTCACTCTGAACATGTGCGCGGAGAACTGGTGGGTAGACCTGCCGCGCTATGACGCTCTCTTTTCGGCAAACATGATCCACATTGCGCCGATTGAGGCCTTCTTTGGGCTCGCCGCGGGGGCAGCGGCTTTGACGGACTGTGTCTTCCTCTACGGTCCCTTTCTGCTTGGTGAAAAAAGCGCCCCGTCCAATTTGGACTTTGACCGTTCGCTGAAAAGCCGTGATCCGCGCTGGGGTGTGCGAGAGTTGGAGTTTGTTAAGCATATCTTTGCCGAAGCCGGGTTTAATCACGTTGAAAGCCTGAATATGCCGCGTAATAATCTGCTGCTGGAGGTCAGGCGTTAGACGTTGGAGTCAGCCTGTGCGCGCTACAGTTCTTGCTTTTTCTCTTGCAGCCCTCGCCACGAGTGCGTTGGCCCAAGTCCATCCGACGATAACAGTCCCCAATTCTGAAACCGCTGAGACTTACACACCGCTAAGGGACGGGGCTATCACGCCGCAAACCGATGCGCCGGTCGTGGCTGTGCCACAAACCCTAAGCGCGCCTCCCGCCAATTTGATGCAGGCGCCGATCACCGCCCTACCGTCTATCGCGGATCTGGTCGAACGGGTTAGCCAGTCAACGGTCAATATCGTTGTGACGACAGAGACAGGCGAGACGCTTTCTGAGGGGCAGGGTTCTGGCTTTGTGATCTCCCCGCGCAAGGAAGTTGTGACGAACTATCACGTCATCGAGGGGGGCTCGGTCATTGAAATCGAGTTCAACGATGGCCGTCGCTATCCAGCCGAAATCATCGGGACCGACGAAGAAACCGATATTGCGCTGCTGACTTTTGCGAGCCCTGAAACGGTGCCTCACGTCAATTTCCAATCAGAGAAAAAGACCCGGATCGGCGACTGGGTGGTGGCTATTGGTAATCCGTTTGGGATTGGCCAGAGTACGAGCCTGGGTGTCGTGTCCGCGATTGGTCGCAACCGTGTCGATAGCGGATCCTATGTCGATTACATCCAAACGGACGCTACGATTAACCGCGGCAATTCGGGCGGACCCCTATTTAATCTTCAGGGCGAGGTCGTGGGCGTGAACAGCGCGATCTATTCGCCAACGGGTGCAAGCGTTGGGATTGCTTTTGTTATTCCGCATGAAGTGGCTGAAAGCGTTGTGAATTCTATCCGTCAGCATGGCCGTGTGCGGCGCGGCTATCTAGGGGCGGCGCTACGCGATGCTGTCTATGAGATCGATGGTCGGCCCGGCGCGTTTAAATCTGGCGCGCTCGTCAATGGTTTGGTCCCGGGCAGCCCGGCGCAAGTCTATGGGCTTCAAATTGACGACGTTATCCTACGCATCAATGACGAGCCTGTCCGAAACGCTGTCGAAGCCACACGGATTATCGGGCGGATGGGGCCAGGGGACGTGGCGACCTTTATCTATGAGCGCCTGGAAAAGACCTATCAGCTCAATGTGTCCATCGGGGAACGTCCCGAAAAGGCTGAGATCGATCGCGCCGCTGCTATCAGCCAAGGCCTGCCGCCGCCCCCACCCAAGGCCGAACCGCATGCCCGCGTCGATATCAATACCGGTCTACATGTCCTCGATATTAGCGCGGAATTCCGTTCTGCCATTGGGATGCCATCGAGCCAGACCGGCATCTATGTCGAGGCCGTCGATCCCGGCAGTGAGGCTGAGGCGGCAGGCTTTAAAATCGGGATGGTCCTGTTGGATGTAGACGGGCAGCCGATCGCCGAAGTCGCCGCGTGGAAGTCCATGATTCTGAATGCCAAGCTCGCGAAGAAACGGGATTTGCTGATCAATTTGCGCCGAAAAGATGGCCAAGAAACCTATATGGTTTTGCCACTTTCCTTCTAAGTCATTGTTTCTATTGAATTTGACTGACTGAACATTACCAAAACGTTGCTTACTTGCGGCCCCCGCCTTTGCTAAAGGATTTTTGGGGGATCACCGCAGGAGAGCGAAATGAAAATCCTGGTTGTAGAAGACGATGAAGTCGCAGCCGAATATGTGAAAAAGGGGCTGTCAGAGGCCGGACATGTCGTCGACTTGGCGATGGATGGCGATATGGCGCTCGAAATGGCCGGGGGCGCGGATTATGACGCGCTGATCCTCGACCGGATGTTGCCTAAGCGCGACGGGCTTGAAGTTCTGTCTGATCTCCGGGCTGACGGAAATGCCACGCCGGTGCTCATCTTATCAGCTCTTGGTGAGACCGATCATAAGGTTGAAGGTCTAAGAGCCGGTGGTGATGATTATCTGGCCAAACCCTATAGCTTTACAGAGCTTTTGGCGCGCGTCGAAGCGATTGGTCGTCGCTCTGATCCGGCCGCTGCTGTTACCAAACTTAAAGTCGGCGATCTGGAAATGGATTTGCTAGCACGGACTGTGAAACGCGCGGGTCAGAAAATCTTGCTACAGCCGCGCGAATTCCGCTTGTTAGAATGCCTGATGCGCAATGCGGGTCGCGTAGTAACCAGGACGATGTTGCTCGAAAAAGTTTGGGACTATCACTTTGACCCCCAAACCAATGTGATTGATGTCCATATTTCGCGTTTGCGCGGGAAGATCGATAAGGAATTTGAAACACCGTTACTGCATACAGTGCGGGGTGCCGGATATCGTCTACAGCCGGCCTAAGTATGGCCCCAAAACTGGCTGAGGACTATTCCGTCAAAATCTGAACATATGGCGCAAGATGCGCAGCCATTAGGCGACCTGGCGGAAACGCTCGGTCGCCTTTTGCGCAATACGGTCTTCCGTCTTTCGCTCGTCGGTGCGCTGCTGTTCGGCGTGTCGCTGCTGGTGGCCCAAGGTATCGTCTATTACCGCATCGTCGCCTCAGAAGTGAACCGCGTCGAAAGCAGCTTGCAGACCGAACTGGACGAGCTGATCGAACTCTTCACACGCAGTAGCGAAGCCGCGTTGCAGATCGCGATTGAGGATGGTCGCCTCCCACAAGATATTAACGAGTATACGCAGGCTGATAGAGACCGCGCCAAAGTCATTGCTGATGCAGCGGCGCGCGGGCGCGTATCGCAAGTTGTCTATCTGCGCGATCAGCCCCCCGATAATTATAGCCTTTTTGTCTTTAAAGGCGCCGCCATCGGCCGGATGGTGACCGAAAACATCCAAGAATTTGGTATCGAAGCCGAAGACCTGAAAGCCTATAAAGGGCGAGGCTTCTTTCGTGATCAGCCGATCAGTACGGTCGTCAATCCCGAAACAGGGGAGACCGAAGAGCGTCGCGTCATCGCCCTAGGGCGGACAATCAGTCAGGAAGATAATTGGGTTGGTGTTCTGATCGTGGGACGTGATGTGGAAAACATCCTGCGGACAGGCGAGCAAATGCGGGAAGCCATTTTGCTCTCCTCTCTCATCGCGCTTTTTCTGGGGATTTTGTCATCCATCTTTGTGGCGCGTCGCTTTGCGAGTCGGGTTGATGAATTCAATAAGCTCGCAACAGATGTGCAGGCTGGACATTTGGACCGTCGCGCGCCGCGCAATTATTCCGAAGACGAAATGGATACGCTGGCTGAGCATTTGAACGGAATGCTCGATCACATTGACCGCCTCATGCAGGCGATGCGTTATGCGGGCGATTCTGTTGCGCACGATCTTCGGACGCCTCTGACGCGTCTGCGTACCCGTCTGGAAACCGCGGCGGTTGAGGCGGGTGATACGCCTGAGGCCGATGTGCTCTACGCGGCGGCAGGCGATGCGGACGAACTCCTCAGCACCTTTGATTCTGTCTTGCGGATTGCACGACTTGAGGCAGGGGAGCGGCGCGAGCTTCTCAAACCGCTCAATCCAAAACCGATCCTCGATGATCTGGCTGAGCTTTACGAGCCGGCTTGCGAAGATGTGGGCCTGAGCTTTACGTCGAAAGTCGAAGACGATTTGCTGATCATGGCGGATCGAGGCTTGCTGTCACAAGCTGTGTCGAACTTGTTGGAAAATGCGATCAAATATGCGGGCGGCGGCGGCGGTCGGCGCATTCATCTGCAAGCCGTGAAAGGCCAGCGCGGGCGGACGCGGATCAGCGTATCCGATGATGGGCCTGGCGTGCCCGTCTTTGATCGCGAACGGGTCAAAGAACGGTTTGTACGTTTGGATAAGAGCCGGACGCTGCCCGGTTCGGGCTTAGGGCTAGCGCTCGTTGATGCTGTGGCCGAGCTTCACGATGCCAAATTCGTGATGGATGACGGGTTGGGCATGGAAGCCGCGCTTGAGACTCCCGATACTGCGGGCTTGCCAGGATTGAAGGTGGAACTGGTCTTCCCACGGGTGAAAGCACCACGGAAATCCGAAGAGGCGAGTCAGCTTAGTGACGCCGCTGAATAGGCACTCCACACATCCTAAACCGCTAAATTCAGCGCGTCCTCCTTAATAAGGGACGATTAGGGCGCGCTTTCTAATCTTTGTCCCTAAATAGGTCTCATGAACACAAGCGGTGAGGTTTCCTCCCGTCAAAACGAAAGGACCATTATCATGGCCAAAGCAAAAACAACGAAGAAAACTAAAGATACTGTTGAGAAGTTTGACGTGAAAGCGACAGCTCGCAAAACAGCCCTCGCCTATGTCGGCCTGCACGGCCTGGCCTATGAGCGTGCCCAGTTCCGCGCCGAGCAACTCCGCAAAGCGTCTGGTGAGCTGTTTGAAACACTCGTCAAAAAAGGCGAAAAGCTGGAAGAGCAAGGCCTCGAGCTGACGAAAGACGCGCGCGGTAAAGCGACTGAGCTGGTTGAGACATCTGTCGAAACTGTCAAAAACGTCGTCCCATTCGGCCGCGAAGACCGCGTCGAAGAGCTCGAAGCTGAAGTTGCGGCTCTGAACAAGAAAATCGCAGCACTCTCCAAGAAAGCCTCTGCACCGCGCAAGCCAGCGAAAACAACAAAGACAGCCGCTTAAGAATTGAACTTAAGACCGAACGCTGACGGGCTTTTTCTCTCTCCCTAGCCCTTCGGTGTTCCGGCACTTTTGAAGCCGCAAGCCTAGGGCTTGCGGCTTTTTTCATGCCTGTCGTGGATGTCGCACTTTCGCAAATGAAAGCATGTTTGTGAATTATAAAAAGAGTGGCTAAGGTGGCGAAAATACCCGGGGAAGGGATCAAGATGGCAGAGAAAAAAGAGAAGGTCGCGAAGCAGGCCGCCCAAACCACTACCGCCGTGAATTCACTCGTCGGCTTTCGTCGGTCCGAAGTGGTGAAAAGCCTCGGCATCATGGCCGGTTATATCGCCAAACAGCCTAAGCCTTTTGCGCAACATGTCGGGGCCTATGGCAAAGAGCTGCTGGACATTGTCAAAGGGGATAGCGAACTCGCGCCCCATCCCAAAGATCGCCGTTTTCAGGATGAGACATGGTCGAAAAACCCGATTTATAAGCGCGGTCTACAAAGCTGGCTCGCCATGCGGCGTGAGCTCGATGGCTGGATCAATGACAGTAAGATGCACCCGGCAGATAAAGCCCGCGCAAAATTCGTGACCGATCTGATCGGCGACACGCTCGCTCCAACGAACTCGCTACTCGGCAATCCGGCGGCGATGAAAAAGCTTTATGAGACCGGTGGCGCATCGCTGATGCGCGGTCTGAAAAACGCTTATAATGATCTGCGCAGTAATGGCGGTATGCCGCGCATGGTGGACGGGCGCCCGTTCAAAATCGGCGAGAATGTCGCCAATACGCCAGGCGCTGTCGTCCACAAGACGGAGATGTTGGAGCTGATCCAATATCAAACGACAACGGAGCAAGTGCGGGAAATCCCGCTGATGATCATCCCGCCCCAGATTAATAAATATTATGCCGTCGATCTGGAGCCGCGCAAATCCTTGATCCGCTATCTGACGGCACAAGGCTTCCAAGTCTTTGCTGTGTCATGGCGAAACCCGTCGCGCCAGCATTCCCATTGGGGGCTGGAACAATATGTCGAAGAGCTGATCGAAGCCTCTGATGCGGTTCTCAAGATCACGAAGGCTAAACGCCTGAACGTGTCTGGCGCTTGCTCTGGCGGGACGACGATGGCGCTGATGTTGTCCGAGCTTGCCGCGCGGGGCGATGATCGCGTCAATGCGTTCACGTTGATGGTCTCTGTGCTAGACGGCAAGAAGACGGACTCAGAAGTTGGTCTGTTCGTAACCGATACAGCGATCGAAGCCGCGCGCCGCCATTCCAGAAAAAAAGGCATTTTAGCGGGCGATGAGCTGGCCCGAAGCTTTGCCTGGATGCGGCCCAACGACCTGATCTGGAACTATGTCGTCAATAACTACCTACTCGGCGAAGATCCGCCACCATTTGACGTTCTGTTCTGGAACGATGACAGCACAAACCTGCCCGCGCAGCTCCACAGTGACTATCTCGATATCTTTCAGAAACGATCTTTCCGTCCCGATCGGACCGAAATGTTTATGGATCACATCATTGATCTATCCGCCGTCACACAAGACAATTTCATGGTGGCCGGGATCACAGATCACATTACCCCGTGGAAGGCGTGTTACCGCAATGTCCGTCTGTTCGGTGGCGATACGACCTTTGTGTTGTCTAACTCGGGTCATATCCAAAGTCTGCTCAACCCGCCGGGTAATCCAAAGGCGCAATATTTCCTCAATGAAAAGTTCCCAGCCCGCGCAGATCGCTGGCTAGAGGGCGCCGAATCTTATGGTGAAAGCTGGTGGATCCGCTGGCAGGCTTGGTTGGGCGAACGCTCTGGCTCTATGAAAGCCGCGCCGAAAAAGCTCGGTAATGCCAAGTTTAAACCCGTCGCCCAAGCGCCCGGAGAATATGTCTTTACTTAGGGCCTTATCGGCCAGAGACTCGGGCCTCTAATTTTCGCCCGGATCGGCTAAAATCAGGCTTTGATCGTCGCTCGCGCGGCGAAAAGCCTGTGCTGTGCTGATGTCCTGATCGCTTGGGATCATGCGAACCGCGATGGGGTTAGGGTAGAGGTTGTTCAAACTCCCCGTGGCTTGATCCGCCGTGATGGCGATTGGGGCCGCAACGATCAGGCCTTGCACAACTGCAAAAGATAGGGCGGTCGAACTGCCGACCGTCGTGGTGATGGGATCGACATTCAGCACGACCGCACTCGCTGCTGCGCCCGCTCCGATATTGGCGAAGGCGGGTTTTAAATCGCCCCAAACCTCGCTGTCATCCTCTTCAAACGTCAATTCATTCAGCGCTTGTTTCCGGAACTCACTATTGCGGACGACGACGCGAATGGGATGATAGCCCTCTTGTTCGATCGTTGCGACAAAAAGCGATTTACGCGGGGCCAGAAAACCGCAGGGTGTTGGTTCGCAGGCAAAGGCGGAATTGCCGCCGCCCAATGTTGTAGTCACTGTCGCGCCCGGCGGGTCCGTCACGACATTAAAGATTTCGTCCGTTCCGTTCATAACCGTTGAACAGGCGGTAAGACTGATGAGACCTAGACAAACCGTCCCTGTTTTGAAGGCCCTTTTCACGATCCAGCCTTTTGCGCCGCTTGTAAGCGCTTTTCACGGATAGCGAGGGCCTTAGGATGCTTGGGCGCTTCCGTCCCTTCTGGCGGGAGCTCAATCACAATCGGATTGGGTGTTAAGCTCAAGAGGGCCCCTGTTGCACCATCCACGGCCGCTGAGGTGAGAAAGGCCGGCACAAGCACGATCCCGGCCGTTGCTGCCCCAGCGCCAGCGGCTGCGCCGGTTGAAAACAGTCCGCCGGCTGAACTTAACGCCACGAACGCCCCGGCACCCAGTGCCGCGCTTGATTTTCCGGTTGTTGCGAGGTTTGCGCGTAAGGCCTCTGATTGCAGGGCGCTGCTGACGCCGATCTCGACCGCTTCATAGCCTTCCCGCTCAATTGTCATCAGAAATTCCGACCGGCGCGGAATGCGCATTTCACAGGGCGTGGCGAGGCATCCGGCAAAGATCGGTTGGCCGTCTTCCGTCTTGCCCGTTTGGCGGTCTGTGGTGATACGCGCGCCGGGCGGGATCGTGTCGACGACGAGCGTGTCGTTCGTTCCTCTGGAAATTGTGGCGCAGCCCGTCAGTGTTGGACCCATAAGAGCGGCTAAAGCGAGCCATAATAAATAACGCATCTGTCCCCCGACTTTTTGGGAGGCTGACACGAAAGCGGCTATTGCGGTAATAACGATGTTCTACACTTTACGACCCCACGACCCCACGACCAGGCGCCACGTTGCAGAGACGAAAAGTGACTTTGGTTAGCTGTTATCCCGCAACACTTCGCCCGCCAAATAGAGCGAGCCGCAGATCAGAATGCGCGGCGGTATGATCGGGTCCTCGACCGTGGGTCGGCCTAAGGCCTCGCCCATATTGACGGCCTTTTGCATCGCATCTGTCAGATTATGGCCAACAATGCCGACCATGCCCCGCCCTTGGGCCAGTTCGGCGAGGACGTCGGCGGACTGTGTCGCGTGGCCTGCGACTTCTACGGCGACCAACCCGGCGGCGAGGCCTGAAAAATAGTCGAGATACCCGCCTGCATTTTTATTGGCGAGGATCCCCATGACCAGAATAAGGGGCCGGGGTGAGCGGGCTTCCAACTGGCCCATATGCGCTGCTAAAGCGCGGGCGGCGTGCGGATTATGCCCGCCATCCAGCCAGACTTCGGCCCCCGCGTCTTTGGCGATATCGACGAGCGGACCGTAGGTGAGCGGCTGCATGCGCGCGGGCCATTTCGCGCGTTCTAAGCCCTGACTGATCGCCTTAGTCGGGATCGCCAGAGCCCTGGCCAGCGAAATCGCAAGTCCGGCATTCTGGATCTGGTGATCGCCCGGCAAGGCCGGTTCTGGCAGGTCTAGGAGTTCACGCTCGGTTTCGAACAAAAGCCGGCCTTGCTGGCGGTAGCTCCGGAAATCACTGCCCTGAACTTTGGCTGGCGCTTTGTGGCGGTCCGCCTCAGACTGAAGCACGGCGCCCACGGCGTCTTGCTGGACACCTATATGAACGGGCACGTCAGGCTTGATGATCCCCGCTTTCTCCTTTGCGATCCCGAGAATATCGCGGCCCAGAAACTCAGCGTGATCTCTATCGACGGGCGTGATCGCGCATAAGGTCGGCGTGAAGACATTGGTGGCGTCAAAGCGCCCGCCCAAGCCGACCTCGATAATCGCATAATCGGCGGGCGTTTCGGCGAAAGCGAGAAAGGCCGCGGCGGTTGTCGCCTCGAAGAAGGACAGCGGCTCGCCCGCATTGGCGTCGGCCACACGGTGCAACACATCGATCAGGGCGTCGTCATTTATTTCTTCGCTCGCAACGACGATGCGTTCATTAAACCGGACCAAATGCGGTGAGGTATAGACATGGACGCGCGCGCCTGTGGCTTCGAGCATTGCCCGTAAGAGCGCGACCGTGCTGCCTTTGCCGTTCGTGCCCGCGACATGAACAGCGGTGGGTAGTTGGTTCTGCGGATTGCCAAGTTTTGCGAGGACCCGTTCGACGCGTCCGAGGCCCAGATCAATCTTGCGCGGGTGTAGACGCCGAAAAGTCTCTAGCGCGGCGTCTAGCGTCTTGTCGGTTTCGCTCACGCTTGAGCAGGGGTAGCGGCCACTGGGGGCGAAGACGGAGCGAACTCCGGATTGATGCGCTCATGATCTGTTTGCATGAAAACTGCGAGAAGGCGCGCGAGGGTTTCGCGCATTTCCGCCCGGGGAACGACCTTATCGACCATGCCTTTTTCTTCTAAGAACTCAGCACGTTGGAATCCTTCGGGTAGTTTTTCACGGATTGTGTCTTCGATCACGCGCGGCCCCGCAAAACAAATCAGCGCCCCGGGTTCGGCCAAGTGTACATCGCCCAACATGGCGTAGCTGGCTGTGACGCCGCCCGTCGTCGGGTCACACAGAACTACGATGTAAGGCAGGCCCGCATCGCGCAGGCGCTGCACAGCAATCGTCGTGCGCGGCATTTGCATTAGCGACAGCGCGCCTTCCTGCATGCGTGCGCCGCCCGCAGCCGTAAACACGACTAAGGGAAGCTTACGCTCAAGTGCGGCCTCTGCCGCCGCAATGAAGCCTTCGCCCGCGGCCATACCAAGAGAGCCGCCCATGAAAGCGAAGTTCTGTACAAGGACAACGGACTTTACGCCGTGGATAGCGCCGACAGCGATACTCATCGCATCGTCTTGGCCTGTTTTAGCACGCGCTTTTTTCAGCCGATCCGTATATTTCTGATCATCTTTGAATTTCAGCGGATCAGCGACGACAGATGGGGAGGGGAGGACCTCATATTGCCCTTCGTCGAAGGTGTAAGAGAAGCGGAGTTCCGGCCCGATGCGCATGTGATGTCCGGCCGGGGTGACGTGCAACAAACCGGGCAGGTCAGCCGTAAAGACCATTTCGCCAGATTTCGGGCATTTTAGCCAGAGATTGTCCGGCGTATCCCGCTTGGTGAAAATCGATTTAACACCTGGCGGTGTGAGCTTTGTGAGCCAATTCATGCGCCAAGCTTATGATCAAGTTCGACAGGTCCGGCAAGACGTTGCGGGCAGCGATGCACTTAAATTCGGGATAGCATGAGATGGCGGCGCTCCCTGCGTTCTCTGGCCTAGCGACGATTGCCGAACACCAAAGCCGCCGTAATCGCAGCCGCACCGAAGTCTTCTTCGCGCGGGATCGTTCCATTCTTAATATAGCGCAGCACGTCTTTATTCAGCGAGGCGGTCAGTGACCAATTCCAATAGCGAAGAACAGTTTGGGCCCTGTCTGTGCTGATTGTATCGAACGTTTCGATTACGCGTGCGAAATCCGCGTGCGGCGTCTCATCTAGATCATATATGGGCCGCTTTAACCCCTTCCAGAGCGTTTCGAGATGGTGGCGTTTCAGGCCAGGCGCTTTGCACAGAATAGCCAGGGCTTCACCCGTCTTATCGGTCAGGATTTGCGCGCCTGTGGCGGGTTTGATGCCAGCCATATAGCTGATCTCTTCGGTAATTTCTCTCGTCAGGCCCGTTTCAGTGACCGCTTCGATCGCGGCCTCCAGTGATCCATAAGGTGACTTTTCAGCAGCAGCCCGATTGCGCTGACGCCGTTCAACAAATTGCAGGGCTTTGCGCACGCCTGCATCTTGCCAGCCCTCTTTTGCGGCCATGGCATAAAGATCGAAACAGCTTTCCTGTAGGACTTCGCGCGTGACCGCAAAGCGGTGCAGGATGCGTTTACGGTTGGCGGGATTTGCCCACCAAAACATGGTCAGGCCATGGCTTGGCCGGACTTCTTCGCGTTTACACAACAGTTGGACATAAGGTTGATGATTGCGTGAGACTGTGAGTAAACGCTGTGTGGCCGTTTCAGACAAAGCTGCGTTTTCGTTCTTCAGCAGAGTTTCGCAAACATCCTCTTCCATAAATTCGACGAGGATATCGACCACAGCGTCAGAGAGGTGACGGCGCTGGGCGATGACTTTACGGTGCGCGCCAGAGACTTTTCGCGCAATCTGGATCAGATCAGAATCGCTCAGCGATTTACTTTTTTCCAAGATATGCCGCGCGATGTCGATATCGTCCTTGGCAAGGATTACCAGAATCGTGCGCGGCGCCTCGTTGAGCATCGTCAAGCGCTTCGCAACGGCTTCACGGATATCGGGTTCAGCAGAGCGGAGGAGTTCCACCAAAACGTCGCCCGCCATATGCCGCTCTTGCGGGGTGAGTTTAGAGGCCGGCAGACAAATCGCATCGGCGAGCCGCTTAGCGAGTTGCCGCTGGACATTATCTTCAGGCTTACCCGGACCGCTTGCCAGCTCCTTTGGGGGGATGGCTTCGGTCTCGGATAGCTCTAATGCTGGCGCGGATTGGTTCATGCCGCCCTCATTTTGCGTGCATCCGGCCAAACGCCGAACATTCCTTTCCAATTCCTATGCAAAAGCCCTTAACACTCTGTGACTGTGGCTTTATCGCCCCTGTTATGACGAAATCCGTACTCGTGCCCAAACCCCCCGTGGCCGACAGAAGACCGCATACGCAAAGCCGCTTTGGAACTAGCTGGACGGATGAGTATGCGTGGCTGAAAGATGAAAACTGGCAGGCGGTCCTTGTCGATCCGTCCAAATTGGATGCCGATATTCGGAAACATCTGGTGTTGGAAAATGCCTATACAGAGGCTGTTTTGTCTCCTCTCGCCGCGCTTGAAGCGACTTTGTTTGAAGAGATGAAAGGCCGTCTGGAGCCGGCGCAAAGTTCGACCAAATTGCCGGACGGGCCGTGGCGCTATTTCCACCGCTTTGAAGTGGGCCACGAACATGGCCTTTATCAACGCGAACCCCGAGTTGGTGGGACGGCGCAAACACTTGTCGATGCCGAAGCGCTGAGCGCGGGCCATCCCGGCTTTTTCGATGTGGGCGATGTTTCGCACAGCCCGGATCATGCCCATGTCGCCTATGGGTTGGATAAGAAGGGATCGGAAAACTATCTCGTTTATTTAGGTCCCGCCGATGGGTCTGCGCCGGCCACAGAGACCGATATTGATAAGGCGGCGGGCTCTCTCGTCTGGGCCGCGGATTCCCAGACACTGTTCTGGGTCGAGCGCGACGCGAACCAGCGCCCCAGCACGGTCCATGCGCAAAACCTTTTCGACGGCAGTGCCGCGCGGCTGATCTACCAAGAAGCGGATCCCGGCTTTTTCGTGTCGATCGGAAGCAGCGACGATGACGATCATATCATGATCAGCGCCCATGATCACACGACTAGCGAAGTCCATACGGTCCCGACGCGCGATCCCGACACCGCGCCCGTTTGCGTCACGCCGCGCCGACGCGGTGTTGAATATAGCGTCGTTCCGCACGGCGGTGTCAGCTATATTCTTTCCAACGATAAGGGCGCGGTCGACTTCGCCATTTTCCGCTCTGACACCCCGCTCGGCGAAGAGATCGATCCAGCCGGCTGGCAGGATTATATCGCGCACCAGCCGGGCCGTTTGATCTTGGGCTTGGAAAGCTATGCGGGCCATCTGGTTCGGTTGGAGCGGGAGAACGCGCTTCCTCGGATTGTTATCCGCGACATGAAAACCGAGGAGGAACATAGCGTGGCGATGGATGAACCCGCCTATTCGCTGGGCCTTGTGAGTGGGTATGAATATGACACGACCGAAATCCATTATAGCTATTCCAGCCCGACCACACCGAGCCGTGTCTATCGCTATGGCATGGCGAGCCGAGAGCGCACATTGGTCAAAGAACAAACGGTTCCCAGCGGCCATAACCCAGACGATTATGTGACCGAGCGGGTCTATATTGACGCCCGTGACGGAGAGAGCGTGCCGGTGACTCTGCTCTATAAAAAGGGGATCAAACCGGACGGCACGAACCCGCTTTTGCTTTACGGCTACGGCTCTTACGGGATCACGATCCCCGCCGCGTTTCGAACCACGCGCTTGAGCCTTGTCGATCGCGGCGTGGTCTATGCCATCGCCCATATTCGCGGTGGCATGGCGAAGGGCTATGGCTGGTATGAGGCGGGCAAGCTTGCCACCAAGACCAATACCTTTAACGACTATGTCGATGCCGGGCGCGCGCTTTGCGCTCTCGGTTGGACCGCGCCCGGCAAGATTATCGCTCATGGCGGCTCGGCGGGCGGCCTTCTCGTGGGGGCGGCGCTCAATCAGGACCCGAGCCTCTTTGGGGCGGTCATCGGTGCCGTGCCTTTCGTCGATGTGCTCAACACGATGAGCGACAAAGACTTGCCTCTCACCCCGCCAGAATGGCCGGAATGGGGCAACCCGCTCGAAGACGAAACCGCCTTTAAAAATATCCTGTCTTATAGTCCGTATGACAATATCATCGATGCTGAGTATCCCCCCGTTTTGATTACCGGGGGTCTGACGGATCCCCGTGTCACCTATTGGGAGCCGGCCAAATGGGCCGCACGTCTGCGCGATCATCAGCAGGCCGAGGCGCCCATCCTGCTCAAAATGAACATGGATGCGGGCCACCAAGGCGAAAGCGGGCGCTATCAGTCCCTCAAGGAAACGGCGACGGAATATGCTTTCGCGCTCTGGGCGGTGGGGCTGGCGTAGAGCCAAGTTAGTCAAACCGTCCCGTATCGCGGTTTTTATCCAAGTCGTTCGCCGCGAAAACCCGCCCATTCATGACGCCGTAAACGCCCGGCGCGCAGGTCTGCGCCGCAATCACCGCGCCGCCGAGGTTGAAGCTGGCATCAGACCGACCCAGCGAGTGCGGCCGCATCGCCCCGGTCAGAACCACTGTTTTGTCGCTCACGCGCTCTGCCAGAAATCGTGCCGTCGCCCCCATCGTCCCCGTGCCATGGATGACGATTACTCGGTCCTCGTCGGCGGCGGTGATCGTGTCTGCGATCTGCTGCCGATCCGCGTCGATCATATCCAGACTATCCAGCCACATCAGGCTTTGCACACGCGGGAAAGCGGCGCGAGCCTGCGTGAGGATATGCGGCAC
>CAWUKE010000026.1:0-17250 GCA_963922935.1 uncultured Alphaproteobacteria bacterium
GCGATGAGCGGGGAGACAAACCGGCTCGTTGCGCTCGTCGATGCGTTGGATGCGGACCGCGTCGGTAATCAAAATACGCAAGGCGGGGCGATTGAGGATGAATATGACTCGATCGTCGCTTCTGGGGAGCAAGTCACGTCCGGCCTGCTGGCCATAGCCCTGCGTCGCCGCGGTATTCCTGCCCGCAGTTGGCTTGGCTGGCAAATTCCGCTCAAAACGGACCGCGCGCATAGCAAAGCCCGCATCGCCGAGATTGAAAGCTCAGCCATTGGTCCCTCAATGGAAAAGGGCAATGTGGCGGTGGTCGCGGGCTTTCAAGGGATCAGCGATGACGGGCGGATTTCCACGCTGGGGCGTGGCGGGTCTGATACGTCCGCTGTGGCTTTGGCTGTCGCGCTGAAAGCGGACCGCTGCGATATCTACACCGATGTGGACGGCGTCTACACGACGGATCCCCGCATTGTCCCCGAGGCGCGACGGCTTAACCGGATCGCCTTTGAAGAAATGTTAGAGCTGGCCTCTTTAGGGGCGAAAGTCCTGCAGGTCCGCTCGGTCGAGCTGGCCATGAATTATGATTTGCCCATTCGCGTGCTGACGAGCATGGCGGAAGAGGGTCACTCCAATCCAGGTACGCTGGTCTGTCACGAGGATGAAACCATGGAAGAACGTGTCGTCTCTGGCGTCGCCTATAGTCGCGATGAAGCCCAGATCACACTGTTAAAACTCGCCGATACGCCGGGTATGGTCGCCAAAGTCTGTAAGGCGATGTCTGAGGCGAATGTGATCGTCGATATGATCGTGCAGGGCATTTCGCGCTCCGACAATTCGGCTAACTTGACCTTCACGGTCGGTGAGCGGGATTTGGAGAAGGCGCTTGAAGCCCTTGAAGCCGACCGCGAAAAGATTGGCTTTGAAGGCATCAAATCGGATCGCGATGTGACCAAAGTCTCTGTCGTCGGGATCGGCATGCGCAGTCATACGGGTGTGGCGCAAACTATGTTTGAAGCGCTGGCCGCAAAGAACATCAACATTGAAGTGATCGCCACATCAGAGATCAAGATCAGTGTTCTGATCGACCGGGAATATACGGAACTCGCCGTCCGCGCGCTGCACAGTGCGTTCGATCTCCACGAAACGCCCGCGCCCAAGGTCTCCGCGCCTTAACGGCGCCTGACGCAATAGCCGCCCGTGCGTTCTGCGCGGTCGAGACAGTCCAGATAGTCTGCCGTATCCTGTTGGATTGCATTGCCAAGATCACGGAAGCCGTCTGACAAGGTGTAAGGCGTGCCTTGATCCGCCTGTCTGGCGCGTCTTTTTTCTGCCATCGCGCGACGTTGCGCGGCTGCCATATCGCGTAATTTTGCCTGAGACTGATTGTAAAGCGTTGTGCCTTCCAAATTGCCGAGCGCAGCGACCTTTATTGCGGCTTCCCCAGCCGCCTCATAATCACCTTGCGTGTAGAGCATTTGGGCTTTCTCAAGGACAGGAGCGGGATCATTCGGGGCCATCGCGGCCGCTGCATCAAAGTGATAAACCGCGACGCGGGTTGCGCCGCGATTAGCCGCTCGTCGCGCAATGGCTAACGCAGAGCCATAATGTCCTGTTTCCGTTGCTGACCAGAGCAGGGACTCTTGTGCGGGCGTAAGGGGTCGAGACGATGGAATGGCGGAGAGGAGTTGATCGGCGAGCTGGTGAATGCCGCGCACGCCGCGTATGGTTTGGATTTGTTCGCGCGTGATCGTTTGCGCATTTAACGGCCGAGCGGCCCTTGTCTTGGCTCGGATCGGAACGGTCTCGAACATGGCGTGGGAAATGCCGGCTAACCGTGCGCGGCTGTTGGAGGCGTCATCATTATCCGCCCGCTCAATTGCCCGGCGGATCGGGGCCATATCGCCGAGATAAGGTTCGGGGATTTCCTTAATGAGGCGGCTTGCCTTCGCAAAATTTCCATCACCCCAACTGATCAGACCGTCCCAAGGCCGTGCGGATAGTCCGTAAGCCAAGACAGCATATTGCGCCGCCCGTTTCAGATTTGGGGCCTGCCCAAAGAGGCCATTTTCATAGGCGTTCGATAAGAGGTTCGCGCATCTCGCACATCCATCGGCGGCCGCGATCTGTAACTCGGTCAAGTCGGTTGGCGTATAGATCCGCTCGAAGCGATCCAAGTCTCGCAAAATCGACTGAAAACGCGGATCAGCTGGGTCAAACTCACGAACGGTTCCGGCGTCTCTTGGTAGGGGGCCAAGATCAGCATACAGCGTGGCCTCTGACAGGCGCGCGCGTTGCTGTTCTCCAAAAGCGCGAAGTTCCGCAAGGCTGGCATTGCGTTCCGCAACACGGACAGCTTCTTGCTCGCGGGCTTTTTGGGCGGCTTTAGCGGCGGAGATCTCTTTCTGGAAGCTTACCCATTTGGGATCATTGGTGGCAATTTCGTCGGCGATGAAGCGCGGCATGTTGATACAACTCCGGCCCTGCGCCTGCTCATGGCGTTCATAGTCCCGCGCCCAGCTCCATCTATGCCAGATGTGGAGCTGCTTTCGGGCATCATACTCATCTTTCGTAGCCTCAGCGCGGTGGGCGGCGTAGTCGCATTTTAGCGGCGGAAAAGGCCCTTCCGCAAAACCGTCCATTTCGAAGACAGTCGCAAAAGGCAGGGTAGGCGCAATAGGCAGGCCCACACTTTTCTGACCAAAGCAATCCCCGATCATGGAGGTGGCGAGCGCGATGGCGGCATCAGGAGGCGTTTCAGGAAGGCCCTTCAGAGCCTTACCTTTTTCGAAACGTTTTTCGTTAGTCTCACTGGTTTTAAGGCCGCAAATCGTTATGTCCTGGCTGTAGCTTCTTAAGCAGCCCTTCCAGCTACGCATATTCCCCCATTGGCCGCCGCCGATTTCGCGATACCGATCAAACTCAGCATCAAGTGCGTCATAACCGAACCGGTCCCAGGCGAGGATAAAAGCAGAATTGCGCGTCAGGCTGTAATTATAACGACCCCATTCAACGATGGACTGCGCGGACGCCAAATCATCCACGCTCAGGCGGCAACGCTCACTGGCGTATACGGGGTTAGTGCAAAGCACGAAGAGCCAGATTGAGATAAGGAATTTAGTTAAAAACTTCATATAGCGCCGCCACCAGTCTCCTCGTTACAGGATTAGCAGCCGTTTTGTCATGGGCAAACCCTTGATATAGGTCGCGACACAGCAATGGCGGGTCATCAGGAATGCACGTCGCATTAACCATCACATTTAGGCCGCATTTAACAGTTTCAGAGGAAGAGTGATTCGACTGGGGAGCTGAAGTCCAAACGTGGGGAGACTTAAGCCGTGCGATCACTCTTGCTAATAAGTGCTGCATCTGCGGTTCTGCTGGTTGGCTGCGGGGGTGGCGGCGGTGGATCAGGCGGCAGTGCAGGGCTTACCCCACCTGTGACGGTTTCACCGCCCCCGCCTCCAGCTCCGCCCGCGGCCACCCAGTTGGAGACTAAAGCTGAAGCCGCAGATTTCTTGATGACAGCCGGCTTTGCGGCAACGGATGCGGAAGTTAACGGCACAACGGGCGCTGATGCGGCCGCTTGGGTCCGCACGCAGCTTAATGCGCCCCCGCAATCTTACCTCGTCACTTTGGGCGCGCGCTTTACAGAGGAAGAAGCCAAGAGCCGCGATAATACCGCCCTGATCTGGCAGCAAATGATTGCGTCTGACGCGCAGCTTCGCAACCGTATGACCTACGCTTTGTCGCAGCTTTTCGTCATCAATGATCGGGATAATTCCACTAATGGTTACGCCTTGGCGGCTTGGATGGATATTCTCGATCGCAATGCGTTTGGGAATTACCGCGATCTTATGGGCGATGTCACGCGCAGCCCGATGATGGGTCGTTTCCTGACCTACATCTACAATCAAAAAGGCAATGATAAGACCGGGCGCAAGCCGGATGAAAACTATGCGCGTGAAATTTTACAGCTTTTTTCCATTGGACTTGTTGAGCTGAATAATGACGGCACGGTAAAGCTGGAAGGCGGTGAACCTGTCGAGACGTTTGATAATGAGGATATTGTTGGTCTGGCGCGTGTCTTCACGGGTTATGCGCCCGCTGGCACCTCTTATAAATACAGAGACCGTTATGATGATTGGCTGCGCCGCCCGATGATCATGTGGGATGAATATCACTCAGAGTTGGAAAAATCATTCCTCGGCACCACAATTCCAGCCAATACGGGGGGCGAAGAGTCAATTGACCTCGCGCTCGATGCGATCTTTGCCCATCCTAATGTGCCCCCTTTTGTGGCGCGGCAGCTCATCCAACGCTTTACCGCCAGCCATCCCAGCCCGGCCTATGTCGAACGCGTCGCCACCGTTTTCGAAAATGGTCGGTTCACGGCTCCGGACGGATCAACCTTTGGAACAGGGCAACGCGGCGATCTTTCCGCCACACTGGCGGCTATCATCTTGGACGAGGCAATCCATGATGATGTGAAAGAGCCGTGGGAAGGCAAAGTCAGAGAGCCTGTTTTGAAGCTCGTGCAGTTTACCCGAACATACGCGACAGACTCGAGCAAAGCGTTGCTGACTGGGAAGTGGAATTCCTTAAGTGATACATCTGATCCGATTAAAGCGCTGGGACAAGCGCCCTTAAAAAGTCCGTCTGTCTTCAATTTTTATCGGCCCGGTTACATTGCGCCATCAACGGAGTCCGGCGAGGCAGGCTATACAGCGCCTGAACTGCAAATCGTCAATGCCTCATCCGCCTTTGGATATGTCAACTTCATGACGAATTTCATCGCGCGATTTGATGATCATTGGAGCGGGATCTTAGTGCCGGATTACACAGAGGAGTTCCTCTTGGCGGATCGTCCCGAAGACATGATCAATCAAATTGATTTGAAGCTTTTGTCCGGTCGCATGAGCGCTGAAACGCGTGCCGCCATTTTAGAAACCGTCGAGGCCTTGCCGCTGCGGGATAACACAACAGAGAATAATGAGCGGGACCGTTTATCGCGTGTTTTTCTCGCCATGTTGATGACGGTGACGTCGCCCGAATATGCGGTGCTGGACTAGGGGAACGAGATGAGTTTTTATAATCGACGTCGGTTCCTACAGGCCTCAGCCGCTGGATTTATGGGCGCGACCGGTGCGCTTGCAGGACTTGGCCAGCACCGTGCCTACGCCAATACGGGCACAGGCTACAAAGCCCTTGTCGGCATTATGCTAAAAGGCGGCACAGACATGTTTGATGTCGTCTTGCCCCGGGATCAAGAGAGCTTTTCAGCCCTGACCGCATTGCGAACAGGACTTCTGAATGGGCATGACGGTTCGCGCGATCCGGACAATCAAGCGGCGCTCAATCCGATCAATGCGGATCAATTTGGCACCCGCCGATTTGGTTTAGCCCCAGAGATTTCCGGTGTGGCCGATCTCTTTGGAAGCGGGGAAGCGGCCATCGTCGGGTCTGTCGGGCCACTGCTGGAGAACACAAACCGTGAGGATATGGAAGCGGGTCGGTCTGCCCTTCCAGCGAATTTGTTCTCGCACAATGACCAGCGATCAACCTGGATGGCGCTCGGCCCAGAAGGGCGCAGGCGCGGCTGGGGCGGGGCGATGATGGATACCGTCTTAAGCCAGTCCCCTCAGGCCTATCCGCAATTTACAACGATCACAGCCGGTAGCGGCGATGTCTTCTTAGCCTCGGAAGACACCAGAATTTTCAAAGCGCCTCGCGATCCAGACGGCTTGTCTGTCGATATGGTCTCGCGACAATGGCTGACCTCTGGCGGTCACGGCGAAGAGGCGCGGGCCTTACTCGATACCTATCTGCGGGGGGCGCGGTTGGGATCCCAGAATATATTTGCGCGGGATATCGCCCGGTCGCAGGCCAACGGCCTACAAAGCATGCGCGACTATGGCGATGTCTTTGCAAGCGTTGGCCCTGTTTCGACTGAATTTCCAGATACCCGGATCGGACGCCAAATGGCTGCCATCGCCAACAGTATTCATATTCGCGGGGCGATCGGCAATACGCGTCAAATCTTCTATGCCGACCAAGGCGGTTTTGACACGCATGATGGCCAAGCCGAAGGGATCGTAGGTCCACTGTCGCAGGTCTTTGACGCCATTTTGGCTTTCCGGGCAGCGATGGTGGAAACCGGGGCTTGGGACGATGTGGTCGTCTTCACAATGAGTGATTTTGGCCGCACCCTGACCGAGAATGGCGACGGTACAGACCATGGCTGGGGCAGCCACCAATTTGTCTTTGGCGGCTCTGTCGTCGGGAATAGGATCTATGGCGATCTTCCCATCCTCGACCCGGATGCGTCGCACTTTACCAGCTCTCGCGCGCGGCTGATTCCGTCCACCGCTGTGGAACAATATGCAGCGACCATAGGGTCCTGGTTTGGTCTGGACGCGGGCGCGATTGATCAAGTGCTGCCAAACCTTGGCCGCTTTGATGCTCGCGATCTCGGCTTTCTGGGCGGAGCCGCCGTCTAGGGCGAAAGCGACAGCGCCATAAAGCGGCTATCCATCGGATTGTCGTAATAGCGCTCAATATCGCGAAAGCCGAGGCGTTCATAAATCGCATTGGCGTGGGTCAGACCGTGATCTGTGTCGAGCAATAAGGTGTTATAGCCGGACATTTCAGCCGCTTGAATACAGGCTTGGCAGAGCGCTTCACCGATGCCGTACCCACGTCCTTCCGGTCGGACATAAAGGCGTTTTAATTCCGCGCGCCCGGCATCAAAGGGCTTTAGACCTACGGCGCCAACCGCCTTGCCGGCGATCTCCGCCAGCCAAAGCGCGTCATAGGTTTGCGGGAAGTCGGCGAATTCGCGTTCCGTGCCTTGAAAGTCGAGGCTTTGCCCCAAATAGGCTTCGATAAACCGCAGATAATCCAGAAAGACCTCACGCACCGCCAGAATTTGGGCGGGGGTTTCAGCCAAAGCAATATGCGGCGTGTTAGCCATGGGCGTAAGCTTAGGGGCGGCTAGGCCCCCGCGGCAAGCTGCAAGCGCTCAATGAGAACTGGATCGACCTGACCGGTTTGGGGCAGGCCATTCGTGCGTTGGAATTCTGTAATCGCGCTGCGCGTTTTATTGCCCATAATGCCGTCCGGCGTGCCGACCGCGAAACCGAGCTCGGCTAAAAGTGTCTGGGCCCTGCGTACATCGGCTTTCACGGCAGACGCTGTGGCCGTGGGGGCTGACCAAGGCTGCGGATCAAAAATCCCATTTGCGGCTTTGTCGACGGGGCGCGGCTTAAAGGCGGCGACACGGGTTTCAATCTCAGCGAGGATCTCCTCTGGGACAGTCTGCAAGAGCGTATCGCGCCGCTCAATGGCATATTGATCGCCTTGTTGCGCCGCCACAGAGTACCAGAATAGCGCGTCTTTCAAATTCGGTGGCGTGTCCCCACTCGCGCTTTCCGATAAAAGGGCGAGATTATATTGGCTATCGACCACACCGCGAAAGGCGGCTTGTTCAAACCAAGACCGCGCCGTGGCCATATCAAACTCAACGCCGCCCCGGCCTTCCGTGTAATAGAGCGCCAGATCATGCATAGCGATCCGGTTGCCGCCACGCGCAGCCTGTTCAATCAGACGTCGGGCCGTGTTATCGTTTTTCGCGACGCCTTCGCCCACCTCGTAAAGCTTAGCGAGTCGATATTGCGCCGCTGGGAGGTCCGCATCGGCGGCCCGCTGCAGCAGATCGGCCGCACTCGTGTAATCTTCTGTCTCAATACGGGCTAAGGCGAGTTGGAATTGCGCAATCGCATTCCCGCTCGAGGCCGCGTCTTCCAGACTGGCGAGACCGCTATTGGGGATCAAGACAGGCGCGGCTTCGGCATATTGACCGATGGGTTCAACTGTACCGGCTGCAGACAGAGGGGGACGGGCCTCAAGCTCAGGACCCGCAAATCCGTCTGTCCCTTGTGAGGGCACGCCCACATCCATAACGGCTGGGCTATTGGCTGAATTCGCGGTCAGGCCAGAATTGGGTGCGGGGTTGCCGCCTAAAAGCGAGCGCGCTGTGAACAGGCCCAGGGCAGACACACCCACGAGTAACAGGCCGACTTTCAGGGTGCGGCCAGAAAAGAGGGACGCTTTCTTCGCTTTCGGCGCAGCCCCGTCATCGCCAATTCGTACAGCCTTTGGCGAGGCGTCCATATCGCCTTGGACTTCGGCATAAGCGGGGTCGGCATAAGGCGCGACAGGCAGAGGTGCGGGTTCAAAGTCAGGCTTTGACGGCCCATCGGTGCCCATGTCGGCGGCCTGGCGATGATTGGCCCCAATGGCAGCGGGAATGGGCATCGGTGGAGGATGACCAGCCTCTGGGGATCTTGCGGGTGCTGTGACGGGGAAAGGCTCAGCCGGATTAAAGCTGACTATATCCGCGCCTGGTGTCAGGTGATTAGTCGCTTGAGGCGTCGTTTGTGGCGCTGTTTGAGCTTGATAAGCCTTGGGATCAAACTCGGTCGGAATATGGCTCTCGCGCTCAGGGGCTGGGGCCGGGGCTGGGGAATAATTGTCTTCGACGTTGTTTGGGACAGGATCAGGCTGAGACTCCGTTTCCGCTATTGTATCAATCGCGGCGTCCGTTGCCGGATCTGCCGGCGGTCGCGCGGCGGCATAAGGGTTAGGGGTCTCCGCATAGGCCAGTGATGTTCCTGCCAGAGGGGTTGGCGTGGGTGGCGTGACATAAGGCGCGGCATAAGCCGCCGCACTTTCATGCGCGTGTACCGCACTCTCCTGCTCTAAGCCTTCAATGCGCGTCTGTAATTGCAAGAGTTGGGCGGAGAGATATTCGTGCAGGCGTTGCGCTTCATCATTTGACGCGCCGTTTTGTAACGCATCTTGTTGGGCAATTTGACGGGCTTCTAGTTCTTCCAACCGTTTGTTGAGAGTGCCTTGGAAGCGTTCAAACTCGGCTTGCGTCTGTAAAGCCAGTTCATTGACTTTCGCGGTAACAATATCGCTATCGTCTTGGCGTCCGCCTTGCAATTTGTCGTAAATCTGAGTGACCTGATCGCCAACACGGGTCAGCGCATCGGCGCTGTCACGCTCAACCGTGTCGATTCGGGCTTCGACAGTGCTTTGGGCTTCGGCGAGGCGGGCTTTGACGCCTTCAATGTCACGGGCGCGGTCACGGGCTTCTGCGGCCAAGCGCGCATCAACCGCCCGTGCCATGTCAGCGAGGTGACGGTTTAGTTTCGTAATCGCTTCAGCCTGAGCCAGTTCCGCCGCGTCCATACGGGCCGAGGCGCCAGCGAGGGCGGGCTCCAAAGCGCTTAAGCCGCCTTGGGAGAGCGCCGTTTTGAGATCATGGCGGATCTCAGCGCGCACATTGCTGATCTGACCTTCCAGCTTTTTGCGCAGCGCATTGACTTGGCGTGTGAGCTGCGCCTTGCCTGTCGTCTTATTGGACGCAATGCGCGCCTCTAGGCTCTGGACGATGGTTTCCAGCGCCGCGACAGATTTCCGCGTCGTCGCATCCGCGCGTTTAAGACGGGCTTCCAGCCGGTTGAGATCGGTCTCAGTTTGCGCCGCTTTTGTTCGCTTTGCAGCGGTCGTTTTTTTGGTCGCTGGCTTCGTGCTGGAGGATTTGGGTTTGGCCATCTGTGATTTCGTAGTTATAGGCTTGGAACCTTTTGCGATGGGCGCCTTGCTTTTGCGGGTTTTGGTTGTTGGGGCTATCGCGCTACGTGTCTGTTGGGCGGACGCATTCTCCGCTTTTATGGGCTTTTTTTTGGGCTGAGAGGCGGTCTTAGGCGATCGACTGGCCATATCCTCACGATCCTTTGCCCATAGCCAACGCACACCCACGGCGTTGGTCATCATCTGCGCTCTTCGCGTGGTGTGGTTAACGAGTGGTTAAATCGTTAACACTTTCACAGCCCCTTTCATCAGCGGAGGCTCGCGCCAAAGTGCTGTGAAGAAATTTCTAGAAGGGGCGAAGTTTCCCTTGACGTTAACGTAAACTTGTCTCAAAGAGACTTCGTGACAACGAATACGCAAACCCGTCCGGCCAAAACTGCGGCCGCTGAAGCGCTTAAAACGAAGCGCGAATGGGGCATTCGGGATTTCGCCGATATGTTTGGCGTGACGCCGCGCACAGTCCGCTTCTATGAAGATAAAGGCTTGCTGCAGCCAGAGCGGGATGGGCAAACCCGTCGCTTTGGCCCGCGCCAACAGGCCCGTTTTGAACGCATCTTGCGCGGCAAACGGCTTGGTTTTTCGCTGGACGATATTCGTGCCGTATTTGACGTGATGGAAGGCCGGATCAGCGATCCGAATGAACTCCGCCGTCGTCGCAACAATTTCCAAGGTGTGATCGATGGTCTGGCCGAACGCCGCCGTGATCTACAGCTTTTAGAGGCTGATATGACAGAAATTGTCTCTGTCATTGATGAACATCTCACCCAAAATCCGGATGTCGAGACGACCGACGTCGCCCAACTGGCAGCCCGCTATCAAGCGGCGTTTGCTCAACATCTAGACGCTTAAAAGAGGACCACCCATGCCTGTCTATTCCGCGCCAACCCGCGACATGAAGTTCCTGCTCCACGAAGTATTGGGCTTTGAAGACCTCACAAAATATGACGCTTTTTCCGAAGTCGACGCCGATCTGGCTGACGCTGTGATCGAACAGGCGGCGAAATTTGCCGAAGACGTTCTTGCCCCGCTCAACACGGTCGGCGACCACGAAGGCTGCACACGCCACGAAGATGGCTCGGTAACCACACCTACCGGCTTTAAAGATGCCTATAAGCAGATGGTCGAAAATGGCTGGTCCGGTCTTTCACTAGACCCGGAATATGGCGGCCAAGGCATGCCCGGCATGCTCGGCATTGCTGCGTCTGAAATGTGGACATCCGCGAACATGGCCTTTGCCATGTATCCCGGCCTGACAGGCGGCGCGATCAAAGCGATCCAAGTCGGCGGCTCACCCGAGCAAAAGCAGACTTACTTGCCGAAAATGATCTCAGGTGAGTGGACCGGTACAATGAACCTGACCGAGCCCCACTGCGGCACGGACCTCGGCATGCTCAAGACGAAAGCGGTTCCGCAAGCAGACGGCACGTACAAGATCTCTGGCCAGAAGATTTTCATCTCCGCTGGTGAGCACGACATGAGCGACAATATCGTTCACCTCGTCCTTGCCCGCATTGAAGGCGCCCCAGCTGGCACGAAAGGCATCTCGCTCTTTATCGTACCGAAGTTCAAGCTCGACGAGAATGAAAACCCGGGCGAGCGCAACGCTGTGACCTGTGGCTCTATCGAAGAAAAGATGGGCATCCACGGTAACTCCACCTGCGTCATGAATTATGACGAAGCCGAAGGCTACCTCATCGGTGAAGAGAATAAAGGTCTGCGCGTCATGTTCGTCATGATGAACGAAGCCCGCATTGGCGTTGGCCTGCAAGGTCTTGGCCAGTCCGAAGTCGCGTACCAAAACGCGGCCGTCTACGCCAAAGACCGCATTCAAGGTCGCGCGCTAACCGGTCCGCAGAATGCTGAAAAGCCTGCCGATCCGATCATCGTCCACCCGGACGTGCGTCGCATGCTGATGGAAACGAAAGCGTTCAACGAATCTGCCCGTGCGCTGCTCTATTGGGGTGCCAAGCATGAGGATATGGAAAAGCATTCCGGCGACGAAGCGCTGGCGCAAAAGTGCGATGACTATCTCGGCCTGCTGACGCCTGTCATCAAAGGCTACCTCACGGACATGTCCATGAAGACAACGATTGATTGCCAGCAAATCTTTGGCGGTCACGGCTTTATCGAAGAGTGGGGCATGAGCCAGTTCGTCCGCGATAACCGCATCGCCCTGATCTATGAAGGCGCGAACGGTATTCAGGCGCTCGACCTTGTCGGTCGTAAGCTCGCCCGTAATGGCGGTCGCGCGCTGATGACGCTGAACCAGGAAATCGATGCCTTCATCGCTGAGAATAAAGACAATGAAAAACTGCCTGAGTTCTTCGACGGTCTGGCTGGGGCGAAAGACAAGCTGACCAAAGCCACCATGTGGTTGATGCAAAACGGCATGAAAGACCCGAACAATGCGGGGGCAGGTTCCGTTGACTATATGCACATGATGGGTCTGGCCACGCTGGCCTATATGTGGGCGAAAATGGCGGTCGTGGCGCAAGCCAAGATCGACGAAGGCGCGAATGAGGATTTCTATCCGAATAAGCTGATCACTGGTCGTTATTTCATGCTGCGCATGCTGCCCATGATGGACGCGCACCTCGCGAAAATCATGACGGGGGCCGAGCCAGTCATGGCCTTGGAAGCGGCCGCATTCTAAGCGTAGCCAAATCAAATACCGAAAAGCCGTCCTTCGGGGCGGCTTTTTTGTTCTCATACACGCTGCTTCTTGGGCGAGTATCCGTTGGCCCGTCGCGCTGGCAAAACTTTCGCACTGACAAAACTTTTCTGGACAAATCACCGACCGCTATCGCAACAGGGTGGCGTGAAAATGCGATGCAGTAACCGCAAAACCGAAACATGAGGGATGAGAATGCAAGACGTCAATCCGGATACACCAACAAACGCGCCAGATTTAGATCTGGCGGGCGATGCCCAAGCTGCCGTTGAATTATTGTCGCCAGAAAATTTGATGGCGATGGGTCAGACGATTTTGCCTTATGCTCTGCGGGGCTTATTCGCGCTCCTGATCCTTTGGATTGGTTTTAAAGTCGCGCGTTGGGCGGGCGGACTGGCGCAGAAAAACCTTCAGAAAGCACCGAACATCGACGAAACGCTGGCAAAGTTTCTGGGCTCTCTCGTGCGTTATGCTGTCATGGCAATCGTCGCGATTGCGGCGATCGGACAGGTCGGTGTCAATGTCGCGTCGTTTGTCGCCATTATCGGTGCGGCGGGTTTGGCCATTGGTCTGGCCTTGCAGGGTACGCTCTCCAATATCGCGGCCGGTGTGATGCTTATGCTCTTCCGTCCTTTTAAGCTCGGGGATTATGTCAAAGTCGCGGGCGAAGAAGGTGTTGTTTCTGACATGAATATCTTCACGACGAACCTGAAAACGGTCGACAATATTCAAGTCATTATCGGTAATGGCGATATCTTCGGCTCCACGATCCAAAACCTCACCTCGCTGGGTATTCGCCGTGTCGATAATGATTTCGGCATCGATTATGAAGACGACATCAACAAAGCGATGAAGATCATCACCCAGACGGCGGCGAAGCATCCCAAAGTCCTCACTGAACCCGCCGCGCCATGGGCCAAGGTGGTCAGCCTCGGCGATAGCTCGGTCAATCTGCAAAGCCGTGTCTGGGCGAAATCAGAGGATTATTGGGACGTGATGTTCGACCTGAACAAATCGGTCAAAGAAGCCTTCGACAAAGGCGGTATCACCATTCCGTACCCCATCAGTGTGGAATTGGACAGCAAGTAGACTGGCGGAATTGCGCTATTGCGGTCATCTGGCAAACCTGTCAGGTGACCGCCCATAGCGTACTAAGGTTTTGCGGTGCTGGCTCAGTCGGCCCGCTCATAGAGATTTTCGTATCGTTTGGCAGCAGGCGCGGTGTCTGTTGCCCCTCAGACATACGGAGATTTCCATGTCAGACCAAGAAATGAAGACGGGCACCGTCAAATTTTTCAACACCACCAAAGGCTTCGGCTTCATCGCGCCCGACGGTGGCAGCCAAGATGACTTCGTCCATATCAGCGCCGTTCAACGCTCCGGCCTGGACGGGCTCAGCGAAGGCGATAAAGTGCAATATACGACCGCGCCAGATAAGCGCTCTGGCAAAATGAGCGTCGATACCATTTCGATGGCGTAAGCGTTACGACAACGTCCGGTGGACGTTTCTAGTGATCAAGAGAGCGCCCCGCTTAGGTGGGGCTTTTTCTTTGGACGTCTTCAAGCTTCGCGTTTAATTTGCTTTTTGAGGGCGAAAAGCGAGAGGGTGCATATATGCTTCGTAACATCCGTATTTTGCTATCAATAGCGGCGCTATCATTGGCTATGGTGCCGTCAATCGTTCAAGCGAGCTCAGTTTTGGAACAGTGTGTTCCGGATGCGAGCCATGACGTCGCGAAGGAAAAGCTTTTGCAAAGCAAATCGCGGCTGGATCGTGACGCTGATATAGTAGCCGCTCAAAATCGGATTTTAAAAGACTGGTTGAGCACGGCAACGCCGAATGCGCTTAGGTCAGTGTGGGGGGACCCGATGGAAGATGAGATTGGCCAGTATTGGTTCATCCCACGTCAGGTCGAAATGCGTTTATCTCCGGAGTTCTTTTCTAATGAGAAGGGTTGGTTATGTGCATATCGGTGGGGATCAGTCGCCGTTTGGGAAATCCGATTCGAGGGTGATAGGCCTCGGATGCGCCTAGTGGTTGGGCGAAGCGGAACGCCGCCACATGCTCACCTTGACACAGATAATTGGCATGAGAGAATCGTGCAGTGATCATTCCCCATCACAGCCCTGATATTCTCAGGTAGAGACAGAATGTCGGCCTCACAACCGGCATTTTGCGTTTATAGAGACGCTAAATTCAAAGCACGCTGGAGCGCAAACCCATGGCTAACACTGACGTCCTTGATTACAAACTCCCCGAATGGGCGCAGGAAGAAGACATCAACATCTTCCGCGATGCGACCTATAATTTCTACGCCAATGAAATGGCGCCGCATAGTGAGCGCTTCCGCAAGCAGAAGAAAGTCGACCGTGAGTTCTGGAACAAGGCGGGCGATATGGGCCTGCTCTGCGTCTCCATGCCCGAAGAATATGGCGGCATGGGCGGTGATTATCGCCACGAAATGATCATTCAGGAAGAGCTGGTGAAGGCTGGCGTCGACGGATTCGGTCTCTCGCTCCACAACGCCATCGTCGCGCCTTACATCCTGCATTACGGCACGGAAGAGCAGAAGAAGAAGTATCTGCCGAAGATGGCGTCCGGTGAACTCGTTGGTGCGATCGCCATGACCGAACCGGGCACAGGCTCGGACCTGCAAAGCGTCAAGACCAATGCCAAGAAAGACGGCAACGGTTGGATTCTGAATGGCTCCAAAACCTTCATCACCAATGGCGGCACGGCTAACTTGATCGTCGTCGTGGCCGATACAGGGGGTGAGGGGAAGCACGCCAAGTCGCTCTTCCTGCTGGAAACAGATGATTGCGAAGGCTTCCGTCGCGGGCGCATTCTCGACAAGGTCGGCAATGACGCGCAAGACACAGCCGAGCTGTTCTTCGACGATATCAAACTGCCTGCTGACGCGCTCCTCGGTGAGGAAGAAGGCATGGGCTTTATCCAGCTTATGACTGAACTACCGCAAGAACGTCTGAACATCGCCGTCACTGCTGTTGCCGTCATGGAAGAAGCGCTGCGCGAGACGATAGACTATGTCAAACAACGCAAAGCGTTTGGGAAGCGCGTGATGGATTTCCAAAACACGCAGTTTGAACTGGCCGAGTGCAAGACCATCACGCAAGTCGCCAAGACCTTCGTCTATGACTGTGCCGATAAGCATTTGCGCGGCGAGCTCACGACCGAAGTGGCGTCAATGGCCAAATATTGGGTCACCGATAAAGAATGCGAAGTCGTCGACCGCTGCCTGCAACTCTTCGGCGGTTATGGCTATATGAACGAATATAAAATCGGCCGCATGTATCGCGACGTCCGCGTCGAACGCATCTATGGCGGCACGAATGAGATCATGAAGATGGTCATAGCCAGAGGGCTTTAATCTGGCCCCACGGATTTCGTTCCCCGCATAGGGGTCTAAGGGCGGCAACGCCGCCCGTACGAAATCCCGCCGCAGGCGAATTTGCGCAAAGCAAATTTCGGGAATGTTCCGTCGGAGCAGAACTCAAAACACAAATGCAGCCGAGCGAAGCGAGAGCGCGGAACGCGTCGGACGAAACAACTAAGGCGGCGCGTTGCGTCGCCTTTTCTATGCGCCACGCCACTCCCATTGACCTCAAACGCTTACTCTTGCAGCCTCAGATGCAAAGTGAAGGGACCCTATGCACATCATCAGCAAAATCATGACAGGCGTTGTGGCGCTGATCCACGTCTATATCCTCGTCCTCGAAATGTTCCTGTGGGAAAGTCGTGGCCCGAAAGTCTTTGAAAGTTTTCCGGCTGATCTCTTTGCGCCCACTAAGGCGATGGCCGCCAATCAGGGGCTCTATAACGGCTTCCTCGCTGCGGGTTTGATCTGGGCGATAGTCTTCATCAAAGACGCCGTGTGGGCGCGGCGCATCGCGACGTTCTTTCTGCTTTGCGTGGCCGTGGCGGGTCTCTACGGCGCCGCGACTGTCCAGACGTCGATCTTGTTGGTTCAGACGGTTCCGGCGGTTTTGGCCTTGGTGAGTGTCTGGGCTCTCAAGCCAAAAACAGGACGTTAAACTAGTGAGGCGCGCTTTTTGTGTGGGTAGGGCGCAGAGGTCCCTTGCGACTCTCGCGCCCTCCCCCTAACAGGCGGCAATTTGCTTTTGTGCTGGTCGCGGGTCTGCTGAAATGCCGAAAAGAACGGACATCTCCTCTATCCTTATCATCGGGGCGGGGCCGATTATTATTGGGCAGGCGTGTGAGTTTGATTATTCCGGCGTGCAGGCCTGTAAGGCGCTGAAAGAAGAGGGTTACCGCGTCATTCTGGTGAACTCTAACCCGGCCACGATCATGACCGATCCGGGGCTGGCCGACGCCACCTATGTCGAGCCGATCACGCCCGAGATCGTCGAGAAGATCATCGCGATTGAAAAGCCGGACGCTCTGATCCCCACCATGGGCGGGCAGACGGCGCTGAACTGTGCGCTGGCGCTGGAACAGCAAGGCATCCTCGCCAAATATGGCGTCGAGATGATCGGCGCCAAAGCCGACGTGATTGATAAGGCCGAGAGCCGTGAGCGCTTTGCCGAAGCCATGACAAAGATCGGGCTGGAAAATCCCCGCGCCACCATCATCACCGCGCCGACTTTGCCGGACGGCACGGTCAATTATGCCGAAGGTGTCAGCGAAGCCATGAAAGCCCTCGACTATACCGGCTTACCCGCGATCATCCGCCCGGCCTTTACCATGGGCGGCACGGGCGGTGGCGTGGCCTATAATATCGAAGAATATGAAGAGATCATCCGCTCGGGTCTGCGCGCCTCGCCCACCAATGAAGTGTTGGTTGATGAGAGCCTCCTCGGGTGGAAAGAATATGAGATGGAGGTCGTCCGCGATAAGGACGATAATTGCATCATCATCTGCGCGATCGAAAATATCGATCCGATGGGTGTCC
>CAWUKE010000027.1:0-17079 GCA_963922935.1 uncultured Alphaproteobacteria bacterium
TGCCCGCTTCTCGGCGATCCACTTTACGGCAATCACCGAGCGTTTTTGTCGGACACGTCAGAAGAAGAAAATAAGGTTCGAGAGGCCGTCGCCGATTTTAAGCGCCAGGCGCTTCACGCGCGTCTCCTTGGCTTTATCCATCCGATTACGAAAGAAGAGATGCGGTTCGAAACTGACCCGCCAGAGGACTATCAAGCCCTCGTCAGCGCTCTGACGACTTTGCCGAAAGGCTAGGTTTAAGTCCTAGTCGCTCATCGCTTCAATATTGGCGTCCGCCGTGCGGATCGCGGCTTCCATGCGCTCTTCCGCGGTCTGAAGGTTTTTCTTCGGATCTTGATAGAAAGCCGTCAGCTTCATAATCTGCAAGAACGTCTTATTGAGCAAACGCCCGCCAAGCTTCATCGGGCGGTCAAAATCAAACAAGAGGATGACGCGTTCCTCATCGGTCTCGTTCCAGACTTCATGCTCATAGGTGTCGTCAAAGACGAAAATTTCGCCCTCTTTCCAGGCTGTGATCGTTTCATCGACACGAATGCGGCACTTTTCACGGTCTTTCGGAATGATCAAGCCAAGGTGGCTGCGCAGGATGCCCTTCGTCACGCCTTTATGCGCTGGGATATGATATCCGGGCGCGAGGATCGAAAACATCGCGGTTTGGAGATTGGGCACCTTCTCCAAAATCTCGGCGGTTTTGGGCGTCAGTTTCGTGTTCGTTTCCATGCGCTGGCCAAACCCGAATAGGATATATGTCTTCCAATTCTTAGCTTGTGACAGGCGGTATTGATCGGGTGAGAGTTCGTGGAAAGCCGGGATTTCGTCGCGAAAGGTGAGGACAGCTTGGGCCTCTTCCCGGATCGTTTCCCAGTTATCCGTAAAGTCCTTCAACCACGGAAAATGGCTATTATCGATCTTGGGTGTATCCGGAACAACGGACTGCTTTGATTGAAAGCTCGCAATTTTACGGACAAGCTTTTTGCCATTGCGCTTCACAAAAGCTCGACGCCCTTTTTTCAAATGAGCCGGCTTTTCTGGCTTGTTTTCTTGTTCTTTCAGGACCTCAGTCATGGCGGCGCGTCTACGCGAGAAGGGTGTCGGCGTCCATCATGTAGTTCCGTGTGATGGGCAGCGCTTGCACATCCTTCGTGAGCTGAATTTGGAAGTTCATATGCTTGCCATGGGTAAAGGAAAGCTCGCTGATAATCAGGTAGAACTCCCACATTCGCGCGAAACGATCCCCCATCATCTCCACGACTTTATCGCGGTTGGCCTGAAAGCGGTCATCCCAACGGCGCAGCGTATGCCCATAATGCAAGCGCAGGATTTCCATATCCGTGACCCAAAGCTTGGCTTTTTCGATTTCAGCAAAAGTCTCTGACAGGGCCGGACTATACCCGCCCGGAAAGATATATTTGCGGATCCATTTGCCTGTCGTGCCCGGCCCGCCTTTGCGTCCAATGGAGTGGACGAGCGCCACCCCATCATCGGCCATGACGCGCCGGATCGTGCTGAAATATTCTTCGAAATGCTGCACGCCCACATGTTCGAACATGCCGACAGAGACAACGCGATCATAGGGTCCGTTGACGTCGCGATAGTCCTGCAAGCGGATTTCGACACGATCTCCCAAACCCGCCGCTTTGACACGCTCTGTCGCAAGAGCGAATTGATCCTTGGACAGGGTCACGCCGACGACGTTGACGTCATGTTCTTGAGCAAGATGCATCGCCATGCCGCCCCAACCGCAACCAATATCCAAAACACGTTGCCCAGGTTTGAGGTCCAGCTTCGCCGCGATATGTCGCTTTTTCGCGAGCTGCGCTTGCTCGAGCGTGACGTCATCCAACGCTTTGCGATCTGTTGGCCAGTAGGCACAGCTATACTGCATGTCTTCATCGAGGAAGAGGCGGTAGAGATCATTGGATAGATCGTAATGCGCCTCGACATTCTTGGCTGAGGCCTCGCGCACATTACGCTGCATTGTTTTACGGAAACGCGTTTTGATTTTCTTAATCCTGCGGCGCACAGCCCCCTTGCGCAGTCCGTCCTTATTCGTCGCAAACAATGTGAGGAAATCCCGGATCGTGGTCCCCTCCTCCATGCGGAGTGTCCCATCCATATAGGCTTCGCCCGCCTTGAGTTCGGGATTGAGAAAAAGCGTTCTGTAAAGCTTCGGATCAGTCAGCCGGATCGTCGCGGAGGGCTCACCGCCAGGCCCGAACGCATGACGTTGACCTTGATGGTCAATAATGGTGAGGCGTCCCGTTGATACGAAACGCTGCATAAGCGTGCTGAGTAGTTTCACGCTGGGTCCCCCCGACTTATCGTTTTTATCCGGTTTGTGCGCCCTCCAAACGTCGCGCGGCAAGAATCTCGCGCGCGATGCGCTCTGTGCGCTCATTATCGACATCAATGGGCGCTTCGGCGAAAGGCATAATGACGGGCACAACGGTCACTCTGAACCGCTTGGAAAGACGACGAAAAACGTCTGGCAAAGAGACAAGCGTATAATGATACATGAGCAAATTGATCAGGCCGAACGCTTTAAATATCCGGGCTTTGGACTTGCCGAACTGCCCGCCCCCACGGAAGGCTTCTGCGGCCGACACAGAGCGCGGCGTTTTCAGACCGAACAGGTTACAGTTGGAATATTTGCCGTCTTTAAACGTGTAAGGCCGTCTCTGCCCGTCAGGATATTTCGCCCAGATGACTTCGGCGGGTGTCAGAGCCACAGCCGCGTCGCAGTCTTCTTTTTCGAAGTTCTCACAGAAATGATCGACCATTTCCGCCGTCTGCAACGCATTATCGGCGGTGCAGATAATAATTGGGAAGCGTTCATTCTTAGACAGCGCATCTTTGACGCTTTCAAAGAGATTTTCTGCACTGGGCAAAATTGTGACGGGTTTTCCTAAGCTGCCATCGTGAATGCACGTTACACCGTCCAAAGCGTCGGACTCATCAATCGAAATATAAATATCTCGGACATGGTCAGACTCGGCCAGTGACCGCAGGACAAGGGCAATCATCGGCCCGCCATCCATCTCGATAAGGCATTTGTGTGACACGCCCGCTTTCGCCGCGAGCGGGTCTTCAACGCCCGGGCGACGGGCGGCCAAAACAAGGGCTGAAACACTCATGAGACATCACCCTGAACGACGCTTTTGATCACACCTTGGCGCAGCATAGAGCCAGCCAAAATTGTCTCGATCAAATCTTGATGGCTATACCCCATACTGCGCCAACTATTCGAAACTGTCTTCTTTGACCACAAATTACAGCTCATATTGAGTTCGATGAAATTAAACGCCCCCGTTTCAGGCGAATATTTGAATTCAAACCGGCCAAAATCAAACGGCCAAATCTCTGGCATCATCTTCATAACATCCGCGCGAACCTTAGCCGCTAAGCTTTCATCGTCACAGACCCGCCATTCTGTGTTGGACTCGCGGAAGCGTTTTTCCTGATAAGTCCGAAGGCGCAAATCCTCCCCGTCATAGATCATAACAGGCAGAAGAGCTGGACCTCCGTCATGCCCGGGCACAACAGGCACGGCCATCTCAATGCCGTCAATGAAGCGCTCGACGATCACATCATGATGGTCGTCCTCGGCCATGAGGGCTTCCATATGCGCCCTGGCTTCCGCCCAGTCTTCGCACTTTTTCACGCCCCAAGAGGCCGAGCTGGCGTTCGGTTTGACCATCATGGGACCGTCAGCAAAAGCAGGCAGCGCATCATTCACACCGCCGTAGCGATAGATCTCGCTGTCAGGCGTCGTAATGCCCCGCGCCCGTGCGCAGAGCTTTGTCAGATGCTTGTCATCGCCCACACCGCGTAAGATTGGCGAGGCGCCTAAATGCGGCAATCCTCGCCAAACGGCAAAAAGCGGTCCGAAAATCTCCGAATTTTTGAACCCGCCACGGTTTAGCATTGTGAAAAGATAGTCGTAGTCAGGTTCAGCAAAGAGGTCGGAATAACTGTTCCCAATAGTCAAATTCGGCACGATGGCTTCTAACATTTGGCGCAGTTCGAAATGATAGACCGCATGGAGCCCATCTTGGTCATCCATTGAGCCATCACCCAGAGCGTGTTTGGCCAAAAACATGACCTTCACGCGTGCCCTGTCCGCCTCTGTTAGTCTCAGCCGCAGATCCACAAGACCTCTCTTAAAGGGCGGACCTTCCCGGCCATTCAAAAGTGCTGATCTTGGCCTTTTGCCAAATGACCCACTTTGCCCTGTTTTTCTCTTACGTCACGGCGTCCTAATCGGACGAATCCGAAAGCACGTCATCACGCTTTGTGTCATAGCACTGAATGCCAGCTTGTCGCATCTAAATCCTGGCAAGGTTCAGTTCCAAATTTCGAAGCCTTTTTGCTGCGCGTAACGCTGCGTTTTCTTATTGGGCGCCACAATAATTGCCCGATCAGCAAATTCTAAAATCGGGGCGTCAGAACGGCTATCAGAATAAGTCGTAATCTTCGTCGGGGATGGACATTGATCCGCCATCCACGTTTTCACGCGTTCTAACTTCTCTTCGCCGTAACAGTTTGAGGAGGCAAATGTCCCAAGCAGCGTCCCGTCTTTTGACCACGCAAACTCCGTCGAAACAAATCCATGGGCGCCGAGAGCTTGTGTGTATCGATCTACCAGTAAATCGACCGCCGCGCTCGCGATCAAGATCTTATGCCCCTTGGACTGATGATCTTTTAGCGCGTCCATCACAGACGGGTTCAAACCCTCTCGAAGATCAGCATCAACAAACTGGTCCGCAAAAACTTCCAAACGCGCTCGGCTCAAGCCCGCAATGGACAGTCGCATCATGGCGGATTTCACCGCAATGCGCGGGCTACGCCCCGATTTATAGCGCCATTGCAGCCACCCAGCCGTCAGCCATAATCTGGCAAGCGCAATAGGACGCCCTTTCAGGGACTGGGAAATAAACCTTCCCCATGTCCCTCTCTTCGTGAGGGTGTAATCCAGATCGAAAATGGCGAGTTCCGTCATGTCAGGAGGCACCGACGCTTTGACGAACTTGAGCAGTCTTCAGGGCACGCCGCGCGGCGAAGACCAACACAAGGACCGCGAACGCATTCGCTGCGAGCGACGCAAAACCTGGGGCCAGTCGCCCGATAAGGTGCGCCGCCAAAAAAAACGTCCCGATATAAACGCTCAATGCAGCCCCGCGAATCAGGACCGCCCGCCCGGGGCGATCCGTCGCGTAGAAAATCGGGTAGAGCGGAGCGGCAGCCCCCATCAAAGCGGCGGCCGGCACCAAAAGCGCCGCTAAGGGAACGGCCTGCGCATAGGTCGGGCCAAAGATAGCGGTCAGGACCCCTTCGCCAAGGAGGAAGATGAGAGCGGAAAACCCGAGGCCAATCGCTAGGAGGATCGTCGCTGCGCGGGTGACAATCCGCCAAATTCGGTCCGCACGGCCTTCTGTGACAAGCTTCGCTAACTCTGGATAAATCACCTGATCCAGAAGTTTGAAGCCTTCGGTCAGCAGCTTTGCCACCTCTTCGGCGATTTTAAAGACGCCGTTCCAGACGGGACCAAAGACCGCCATAACCAAAAGCTGCGGCAGATGCATCACGCCGGTCGCAAGCGTTGAGTCGATATTGGACTTCACCACAAAGCCCCAAATCGGGCGCTTCGGTTTGAAGAAACGAATCTTTGCGCGGATAACCTCGCCCAGCAGCCGTCGCTTTCGAAGCTCAAACAGGCCAGCCGCCCACAGAAAGACATATTGCGCGAAGGATCCGGCAAACCACGCCAGAACGAAGCCGTTCAACCCCCAGCCAGCCCAAGCGGCATAAGCTGCCCCCGCAAAACGGATCACGGGCATGACCAGCGCTTCCACACCAAGGATGGTGAATTTATCGAACAAACGGAATATCCCGACAGAGGTGCTGGTCGCTCTGACGAGGATGACAAGGCAGTAGAGCGTCACCAGCCGCTGCAAGGTCTGGATATCAACGCCCTCTCCCGGCGCCAGTCCCGGCAAGGCATTGGCCATAGCAACCACACCGGTAAAGGCCGCAACGGCTAGGCCATAGCCCAACAGGACTGATATGATGTCGAGCGTGTACCCAAACCGCAAAAGTCGAGCGAGGCTCCCCGTATCATTATTGGCAACGTCATCCGTGCCGAACCGAATGATCGACTGCCACGCTTGAAAGGTCGCGACCTCGGCGAAGAACAGCATATAAGCGTGGAGAAAGACGAGCGTGCCAAACTCCGCCGCTGTGAGAGATTGCGTCGCGATCAGAAGCGTTCCGACACCCAGAAGTGTCGCGATGATCTTCGCGCCTAATAAAATACCCGTGTTGGACGCGATACGCTTGCCCACACCAGAGGTCGGACGGGTCTTAAGGGATGGAGGGGCCTTGGCCACCTTTACTTCTCGCGCGCGAGGATTTTCTCGACCATGGCGAGATCGGCAACACTATCCACGTCAATCGCTGCTTCCGCGTATGGCAGTAAGACGGGCGCGGCCTTCAGTTTGAGTCTTTTGCCGACAGCGACAAAAGCGTCATCGAGTTTGAGCCTGCCGCTAGCGAACTTCACCCCAAGACCTAGCCCGATTTTTCTGGCCAACGCCAATGGCTGTTTTCGTAGGCTTTGCGCGCTCCGCCAAAAATCTAAGGCATCGAGCGCTTTCGGCGTTGCGAGGTAGAAAAGATTACATCCTGAAATAGCATGGTCGGCAAAGCGCATATAGGTGCGGACTGTCTCGGGGTAAGCGGCGACAATCACCTCTTCAGTGGCGAGACCAATTGCCATATCCGCTTTTGAAGCTTGGGCTTGGCGAAGGAATGTTTTGACAATTTCCGGCGTCAACAAGGCGTGATCGCAGGTCGTGAGCAGAACGGGAAAGTCACCGTCACGGCAGGCCATAAGGGCACTATCGGCCGGACCACACCCGCCTTCGACACGCGGAAGGTCTGTCCCTGTTCCGTCATAGCCAGAAATCGTGATATTTTCGACAAGGCCAGATTGTTCAAGGGCCTCGGCCACACGGCTCAACATCGGCGTTCCGGCCACGGCAATGTCGGCTTTCCACTTAACGCCGGCGGACTCGCATAGCGGGTCGACGCCGGGGCGCTGCCCGGCCAAGATGACGGCCCTAACGCTCACAAATCAATCCCATACATACGGTAGGTTTTATAAGGGTCCGCCCCGGCAATGTCACAAATCCCTTTCACGCCCTCATTGTCTTCTAAAATCCAAGACAGTTCGCATTGGGAAAATCCCTGATCTCGTCCGGCATCAAAGGCCAGTGAGCAAATCTTATTCACGGCGGCAAGACCGCGTTTCGTATTTTGGTACTTTTTCCGAACCCCCATTAAAGGAATACGGGATTTGCGGACTTGCTTGCGCTTTAAGCGCCATAAAAGCTTGGCCCAGTTGAATGGCAGCAGCCGCCCGTCAAAGCCTTTCACGGCTTCATTCACGTCAGGGATCATCCAAATGAAGGCGGCGGGCTCTTCGTCTATCGACGCAACCCAAAACCCTTCCGGATACATGATTGGGCGCATTTCCGTCGCCATATGATCGATTTGCGCCGTGGGAAAAGGGAGAAAACCCCAATTTTCTGACCAGGCATCATTAAAGATATCCATGGCGAGTGCGACTTCGGATTTAAAGTTGCGCGCATCCATGGATCGCCAGCTGATGCCGTCATCCTTATCAGCCAGCTTCATCAACCGGCGCATGAAAGGACTGTCGGGCGATCCGTTTGATATGTCCGCGCGGTAAGCCAACATATCGATTTGTTTATCAAAGCCATGCCGTTCGACGGCTGCGACCTGCTGGGGGCGGCCAAAAGGCATCATCACGGCTGGGGGATGCTCGAAGCCATCAACGAGCAATCCGCATTCCTCATTCACGCTCCACATAGTGGGGCCGACCAAGCGACCATAACCGGCCGTTTTTGCCCAGTCTTTGACCGCCATGAGGAGCGCGTCTTCAACGGCGGCGTCTTCAATACAGTCAAAATACCCGAAAAAGACCGTATCGTCTTCGTAGCGCGAAAGGTGAGCTTGATTGATAAATCCAGCGATCCGACCGACTGGCAGGCCGCCACGGTAAGCGGTGAAGAAACGGGGCTGAATGACCGCCATTGCCGGGTTTTTCTTGGCAGAAAGCTGTGAGCACCGTTCCATCCGCAATGGGGCGCGCCAAGCGGGCTCATTGGCATAGAGAGTGTAAGGAAGCGCGATAAACTCTGCGCTTGCCGCTTCTGCTTCACGAATGTCGATGGTTTGACCCACACCCTGTCTCAGCTCTGATCCAAAGCGTGGCTCTTGCGCGTAACCGTTAGCCGAGGTCAACTAGGTTGATGACAATATCCCGACCTTCTGCAGGCACATCGAAACGCGTTTCATCCCAACGCGGCAGGCGTAGGCTTTCGATTTTTGGGTTATTCGACAAGCCGTAAGGCTCTTTTGGTGTGAAGTTCCATTTTTTGTCGAGGCGGCGATCGGCGTCTTTGTCGTGATAGCCCACAACTGCATATTCGCCGGGTGTTGGTACGTTAATGCAAACCAGCATCGGGCCATTGTCAGCCGGCACGCGAATATTCCGGAGCTTTCCAGACCGCTTCATGAAGTTCTCTTCGCCGAACAGCTCAAGCTTCAAAATCCCCTCGGCCGTTACATTTTGGACAACGACGCGGACCTGAGAAACATCCGCGCGACAAGGATCCGACGCATCGCGATCATAAAGTTCAAGCCCACGGGCTTCACCCAGAGCTGAGAGGGGTTCCTCGGTCTCACTCGCCACAGCCATTCCAGCAAAAGCTGTTACGAAGACTGCGGATAGGACTGAAGTTTTCCAAAAGGTTATGTGTGAGCGGTTTGCCTTCATGATGGCTTCTTTATAGAGGGTCACAGATGAGCCTGAAATGAACTGTAACAGCGTGGCCTTTCACGGCTGGTTACGGAATGTTCCAGACCCATTTGGTACAAAACCCTCTTATGGCCCCTTTTGGCCGGACGCAACATGACAGGAAGAGCATGGGACGGCTGAACATCTATTTGTTCAAAAAAGCCTGCGTCGCGATCGGTGGCTTGATCGTTTTTGCCTGTGGCGTTCTGTTGCTTGAGCGTCTTTTACGCATCTTCGAAGTCGTGACGACATCAACAAATCCGGCCTCAGACGCGACGCAAATGATCGTCTCGCTACTCCCCTACTATCTGGGCATGGCCGTACCCTTAGCTTTGATGCTGGGCACGATTATCACCGTCGATAGGTTTTCAAGATCATCAGAGCTTACTGCAGCCCTAGGGGCCGGTATTTCCCTCACCCATATGACAAAGCCATTTCTGGCCATCGCAGCCATTTTGGCGGTTGTTTCTATTCTGATCGAGGGTTGGTTACAGCCGCTGGGCCGCTACCAATACCGCTCGGTCGAGAACACTGTGCGGCAGACAAGCTTCACGGCCGCTTTGCGGGAAGGCACATTTACGACCGTCGGGCGTCGAACATTCTTCGCGGGCACAGCGTCGCCGGAAAACGGAATCGGCCCTATTTTCATCTATGAAGAAATCCGGGATGAAAACGGTCTGCCGGAAGTGCGTATTACAACCGCCAATCAAGGGGAGTTGATTGTCCGTGAAGAAACGGGCGCCCCCGTTTTGCAGCTCGCCTCTGGCAAAGCCTTTCGCGTAACCCCCAGCGAACGCCTTTCAGGTGACCTTGCTTTTGGAGGCAGCTCCGTTGCGGGTGTTGCCACAGTGGTGCCGTTCCGTGTGCGCGGCAATGATGAGAGGGAGCTCACAAGCGGCGAACTTTTTGAAAACCGACGCGGTGACCGTCGGACCGAAATTGATCGCAACACCAACAACGCCGCCCTCCATATCCGGATTGCGAAGACTGTTATGCTTTTCATCCTGCCATTTTTAGCCGTTCCGTTTGGGCTGAACTATGGCCGCAACCCCTCCAGCGCGGGAATTTTTGTCGGGATCGTCTTTATCGTGGCTTTGCAAAAAGCTCTTGAATTTGCGCAAGGCCTTGGGGCGGCTGGAACCATAGCCCCTTGGATGGGTATTTGGGGCCTGATGGCCTTATTGGCGATTTTTGCGGCGGTCATTTTCCGCAAATCCGCTTTCAAAATGGGGCAACCCCCACTTTCCAGCTTCGCCATGTGGATCAATCACGTGCAGGGACAGATAAAAGCGCGGATCGCCAAAATCCGAAACCGGGAGGCTCGAGCCGCCCGTGCTTAAGTTCCTCCTCTATCTGTCCCGCACATTTCTGCGCACTTGGATCATGGTGGTCTTTGGCTTCCTTGTCTTGATCGGCCTGCTCGACAGCCTGGCAAATGGCGCCGATATTATTGAAAGCGGCGAGGGGTTTCAGGGGACCTTTAAATATATGGGGCTTCGCGCCCCTGTTATCTTTGACCGGATTTTCGTCTTCACCTTGGTCGTTTCAATCCTGCTGACCTATGTAAAATTGATCCGGCAGCATGAGTTAGTCGCGCTACTGGGTTTTGGCATCAGCGCGACACGACAGGTTCTGCTGTTGATACCGGTCATCTTGTTCACCTCGATTAGCTCTATCATTTTCATTGATTTCGCCATGGCCCCCGCCGTCCGGGCGCTGCAGGCTTGGGGCATCGGCGAATATAAAGTGAAAAACATCACTGAAGAAAATCCGCTCTGGCTGGAAGACAATGGCAACATCATCCGGGCAACAGACCGAGAAAGCTATGAAACCCTCGCCAACGTCCAAATCTTTGAACGCGATGAACTTGGCGCCGTTGAGGAGATTGTGTGGGCTGAGCGTGCCATCTTCATGGACTCGGACGGGAACTGGGAACTTGAAGGGATCAAAACTCTTCGCGTAGCTGACGCCCAAGGCGAAGCCAGAAAAGCACAACCCTTTGAAGGCACGCGCCGCTGGGAAACGGATCAAACCCCAAAATCGATTGCGCGCCTTGCGGCTGAACCGCGGGACTTATCCTTATCAGAAATGCGCAGCTTCATGCGGCCCGGCAATAGCGGGTCCCAACCCAGCTTTGCTTACAGCTTCTGGCACGCCCACCGCCTGACGCGTCCAATTGCTGTCGTCATCCTTCTCATCGCTTGTGCCGCCCTCATGCAGCGCACAGGTCGTGAAGATACGGGTGACCGGACACTTATTGTGGGCTTGGCCTTAGGCTTTTTATTCCTCATTATCGATGGTGCCCTCGCCACATTCGCCTCTTCTGGCAGTCTCAGCGTTGCGCCAGCGATCATTCTGCCGCTTTTTGCCTTTGGTCTTTTTGCAGCCTACTTGCTCTCGCGCACCGAAGCCCTTTAGCAATGCGAAATGGCGACGGCGTTTTTCATAAATCCGCATAGCGAACGGGTCAGCAAAAAAGGCTCCCGCATCGCAACCTATGCACCCGACTTTGACGCCAAAGTCTATGATCTCGCCCGTTTCGAAGCCCTGCCCGGTCAGGTCGAGGCCGCCCTGTCAAAAAGCGATCTTTTCGTTATCGAAGGAGGTGACGGCACGGTGCAATGCGTCATGAGCGAGGTGTTACGGCAAGTCCCTGAGAGCGACCCCCTGCCCGATTTCGTGATTGCCTCTGGGGGTATGACCAACCAAGTCGCGAAAGTGATCGGGATGCGTCGCGTCAGTCGTTCGGGCCTCAAAGCCGTCAGCAAAACTCCAGATGTCCTCTCCACACGTCTCCTGAAAGTCACGGGCGACGGCATCAAAGATCAATATGGCTTTCTGTTCTCCACGGGCGCTGTGCCTATGGTCACAAGATACGCCAAAGATGAATTACACGCGCGCGGTATCGGTGGTTCTGCCGCTGTCGCGGGGGGACTGATAAAAGCGGTGACGAGTGAGCGAGAAAGGCTCATGCCGGCGACAGAATGCGATCTACATATCAATAATACGCATCTTGTTGGTCCGCATCTAGGGACCGTTGCAACGACCCTCCCAACAATCACGATGGGTCTCGATCCGTTTTGGGGCACGGGGGACGGCGCCTTACGCCTCACCTATGTCAATGGTCAGTATAAGGGCATTATCCGTCACGTTGCAGGGGTCTGGGTGGGCTTCAAAGATAAAGACCGTAGCCCCGACGGGTTTCACAGTTTCAACGCTCATGAGGCCACGTTTAAATATGCTGGCCCAGTGATGATGGATGGTGAGCCGCTGCGTTTGAAAGGCGCTGAATTTACCCTCTCGACAAGTCGCACCGTTCGGATCCGGCGATGAGTGAGCCGCTCGAAGCGCTGATCCGCGCAGAAACACTCGATCCTCCAGCGCGCGTACACAGCGTGATGGACGCTATCCGCACCCGGCATCCAGATCGGGTCTTAGGCTTTGTCTATTACGGCAGCAGCCTGCGCGCACTGGACGACCCGGAGAAGATGCTCGATTTCTATGTGCTGGTCGATAGCTACATGGCGACACATGGACGTGGCTGGCGCGCGCTGACAAACCGCCTCATTCCGCCTGCTGTCTACTATTTGGAAAAGGAAGAAGACGGCCTTCTTTCGACCTGTAAATACTCCATCATCTCTCTATCCGAGTTTGAGCGTCGGTGCGCAGATGGATTTCTCTCACAGCTCTGGGGACGCTTTAGCCAACCTTGCGCGCTGCTCGGTGCTAAGGACGACACGATCGCGGAGCGCATTATCAAAGCCCGCGTCAAAGCCATTCAGCGGCTCGCCAGCGAAACCGCCCCCCTTTTCGAAAGCCCTGCGACAGCGACAGAATTTTGGGGACGGGCCTTTTATGAAAGCTATCGAACGGAGCTCCGCCCAGAGTCCGATGATGGGCGCGCAAGGGAAATCGTTGAACGCTATTTGGAACGATACGAAACGCTCAGCGACGCGCTTTTCGGCAAATCCGAAGATGGGCTTCATGCCGTGCAGGACTTCCCAGGTCAGGGCTCTAAAACGCGGTGGTTTTTAAGACGGCTCATAGGACGCCCAATTGCAGCTATCAGAGTGCTCAATAGTGCGGCGACTTTTGAGGGCGGGTTAGAGTATGTTCTTCGCAAAGTTGAACGCCATAGTGGCGTCAGTTTAGACGTCACAGACGCTCAGAGAAAACATCCAGTGTTGTGGAGCCCGGTGCTCGGATGGAAGCTCTGGCGCCGGGGCGCGTTCAGCAAGTAGACCTATTCTGCTGCCTGCAGACGACGCATCCCATCCGCTAAAATCTCTGCCCCATTGTCTTGGAGAGCCTTGAACTTGGCGAGGATCGCATTGACGTCCGCTTCCGTGTGAGCGGCGGAGACGCTAATCCGTAGGAGACTAGAACTTTGTGGCGTTCCCGGCGGGACAGCCAGATTGACGTAGACGCCTTCCCGCAGGAGCCAATTCCATTCCATGGCCGCTTGGCCTTCATTTTCGCGACGAACGGCGATCACCGGACTCGCGGGTGCGCAAAGATCAAACCCCATACGGTTCAGGCCATCATGCAGCTGGGCGGCGCGTGCCATAATGTTGTGGCGCAGCTCTGGCCGAGACTTAATGGCATCTAGGGCGGCTTGCGCCGCGCAAATGTTCGCAGGCGCAGCTGAGGCCGTGAACATGTAAGGGCGCATCGCCTTGCGGAGCAGTTCAAATTCTGGGTGTTTCGAGGCGCAAAATCCGCCAACGCTGGCTAGGCTTTTAGAGAATGTTCCGCTGTAAAAATCGATCTGGTCTAGAACGCCTTGCTCTTCTGCAATACCGCGACCGCCCTCACCAAAGACGCCGTAGCTATGGGCTTCATCCACATAGAGATAGGCCCCATGGCGCTGGCAGACATCAACAAACTCCGAAATTGGCGCAATATCGCCAAACATCGAATAGAGTCCCTCAATCACGACAAGAGCATGGCCCCCATCCTTATAAGTCTGGCGTGAGAGACGTTTATCCAGATCGGCCGGGTTATTATGGCGGAAGCGGACTGTCGTCGTTCCAGCGAGGCGCGTGCCGTCAATAATACAGGCATGGGCATCCGCGTCGATGAAGATCACATCATTAGGCCCCGCCAATCCGGCCATCGCCGCCAGGTTCGTCACATAACCCGTTGTAAAGACGATGCAGGACGGCTTGCCCAGATGATCTGCGAGATCACGCTCTAGCTGCGCATGTTCCGCGTAAGAGCCGTTCGCGATCCGAGAACCTGTCGTGCCAGTCCCGTGTCGGTCAATGGCGGATTTGGCGGCTTCGCGCGCACCTTCATCGTAGGTTAGGCCAAGATAGTTATTGGTTCCGGCCAGAATGATTTCGCGGTTGCCAATGCGCCCACGCGTCGGTCCCAAAATATCGTCAAATGTCATATTGAACGGATCGACGCCAATTTTATTGACCATTGAAGCCCGCTGGGCGAGCGGGTCATATTTGCTAAAGATGGTGGACTTTGTTGTGTCGTTCGTCATGTCCGCTCCCGCGCCTTGCGTCCCTATTGCGCCAGTAATTCTTGGATAGCGTGGACGAGTTCCCCAACGGTTTTCACATCGCTGATGACTTCCATGGGCACACTAATATCGTAGTGATCTTCCAATTCCATGATCAGGTCAAAAACGGCTGTGCTATCGACTTCTAAATCAGACATGATGCCTGACGTTTTGAGAATAGGCTTATTCTTGACGTTATAAGGGCGAAGTAGCTCGCAGATTTTGTCAAAGATTTGCTGATCAGTTGGCATATGGCGCGTTAGCAAGGGGGTGCGAGGGCGACAAGGCCCAGTCGACAGGCACAATCATCACACCCCGTGACAGTCTGAAATACTCGCAAATCAATCTTTGATCGCGGCTCTGAGGTAGAGGCTGCCCGTATACACACTCAAAATTGCAGCCAGCCATAAGAGGCTAAGGCCCACAATCTGCGCGCCTTGGGCGATATCCGGGATCACTGCATCAATCGGAAGGTAAGCCCGCGCCAACACCCAGACGAGAAGTGCTGCGATGGCGAGCAACTCAAAAGCTGTCTTCCACTTCGCCAGCTGGGTCGGCGGCATCACGCGACCCGTCAGGGCAGCATGTTCTCTCGCGCCACTGACCAGAATGTCGCGAAAAACAATGGCGAGCCCGGGAATGAGGAAAAACCACTGCCCGCGCGCGGCGATCATGAAGGCGATCAAACATCCTGCCACGAGGAGTTTATCAGCGATCGGGTCGATCATGCGTCCAAAACCGGAGACGACATTCCATCGCCGCGCCAAAAACCCGTCCAACCAATCCGTCAGAGCAGCCAGAATGAAAAGCGGCGCTAAAACGAACAAACGACCAAACGGGCTGTCCCAACCAAATTCCAAGCTCAGTATGCCAATGATAAAGACTGGAATGACCAGAATACGCCCGACGGTCAGCGCATTGGGCACCCAATAGAGAGGGTGCAGAGGACTATTCGTCAAATCAGTCATTCTCTGGGCCTGACATCTCTGAACCTAACGCGCTATACTCAACCTCAACAATTTCTGTCGTCAGGATTTTATAGCCTGAGAGCAAAGAGAAGAGCGCCGCAATCCACAAGATAACGGTCCCGATCACCCAGATCAGGGGCGACGCTTGATCATAAACCGCCATTGCGCCTTCGCTGCCGGCCCGCATCATATCGAACCCTTGCGTCAACCAAGGCGATGCCACCAAAAGAGCTGTCCCCAGCATGGCAAAACCCGCCTTAGCATTGCTGAGACGGTTATCCGGCCATCCATGCCGAGAAAGCTCAAAACCTTTAAAAAGTCCGACGACCAGCTCACGCCCGATCAAAACCACGAACGGGACAAGCCATGTCCAACTGACCATACCATTGCGCAGCAAAACGATCGAGAGTGCGACCAGAACACCGATGATTAAAACAGTGTCTGCAATATCGTCTAAATATCCGTATCTGCGAGTCGCGCCCCGAGCTGAGCCGCCAAAAAGATCATCGAAAATATCTGTCAAAGCGGCGATGACGAACAAAACGGAGGCTAAAATCGCGATTTGCGTATCCGGCCAAGCCCAAAGGATCAGCGCCATAATCACAGGCGTGACCATGATCCGAATGAATGTCAGCCCATCGGCTAACGCGCCGCCTGTCTCCTTAGCGCTCAGATCTGCATTTTCCTTATTCATGGAAGTAGTCATAGATTGTTTGCGCCAGCTTTTGGCTGACCCCCTCCACTCGCGACAGGTCCGCGACGGCTGCCCCTTTGACCGCTTTGGCCGAACCAAAATGCGCTAGCAGCGCACGTTTTCGACCCGGGCCGACTCCCGGAATACCATCCAAAGGGTTGGACTTCATCTGCTTTTTTCGACGCGCGCGATGCGTACCAATCGCAAAGCGGTGCGCCTCGTCCCGCAAGCGCTGTAGATAATACATGGCGGGATTGCGCGGTGGGAGCGTGAATGGATCTCGACCATTCATATAGAACGTTTCCCGCCCTGCATTCCGATCGGGCCCTTTGGCGATCGCCACCAAGGTGATACGCCCTAGCACCCCCATGTCTTCTAACACGCTTGTCACGGCAGAGAGCTGCCCCTTCCCGCCATCGATAAGGACAAGGTCTGGCCATTCCAGCGCGTCATCTTTCACCAACCGGGAAAAACGACGTGTTAGGACTTCGCGCATCATGCCAAAATCATCATTCCGAATGTCCGCATCTTTGATGTTGAACGTGCGGTAATCGCGTTTTCGAAAGCCTTCTGGGCCCGCGACGATGAAAGCGCCAATCGCGTTGCTGCCCTGATTATGGCTATTATCATAGACTTCAATCCGCTGCGGGACGTCGTCCATTCCGAACAGCTCCTGCACCGCCCCCAGCAGCCTTGCTTGGTTCTGCGTTTCGGCCATGCGGCGACCCAACGCCTCTTCCGCGTTTCGACGCGCCGTTTCCAGCAGGGTCTTCTTCTCCCCCCGCTGCGGCACGCTCACCGTGATTTTGCGATCAGCCCGTTCGGATAGAGCCGCCTCAATGAGATCATGACTCAGCAGGTCATGACTGACAAAGATTTGCTTGGGGATGGGCTTATCCGTGTAAAACTGTGCGACGAAGGCATCTAAGACTTCTGCCGAGGTCTGATCTTTTTCGTGCCTCGGATAATGCGCTGAATTCCCCCAATTCTGGCCCGCCCGAAAGAAGAACACCTGCACGCAGGA
>CAWUKE010000028.1:0-16586 GCA_963922935.1 uncultured Alphaproteobacteria bacterium
GTCGAAGGCCCTGAAGATGGCGATCGTAACCGCATCCTCGCTAATTATGTGAGTTTTGAAACGGACGAGGATGAGGGCGGCGAAGAGTAAGCTGCGCGTCTCACGCCAAAATTAAATCACAAAAAAGGGCGGCCTATCCGCCCTTTTTTAGTTTGATCAAATCATCCCTGAGCCGCGCGGCTTCTTCAAACTCCAAATTCTCCGCCGCTTCGAACATGCGTTTTTCGATGTCTGCGGCCACAGTTGCCATGTTGCCGCCCATACCGGCGCCTTCAAACCCTTCTTGGCCCTCGGCGGCTTCGAGCAGGCGTCGGCTCGCTTTGCCGGACTTACCCGTACGTTTGCGGCCAGACGGCGTATAGCTGTCGCGTTCGCCTTTGATCTTTTGCGCGGCTTCGCTGTCGCCGACCATATCGGCGACGCCGCGCAAGACGGTCTGCGGGACGATGCCATGTTCTTCATTGTAGGCGATCTGGCGCGCGCGGCGGCGTTCCGTTTCGTCCATAGCGCGTTTCATCGAGCCCGTAATCTTATCGGCATAGAGCACAACATGGGCTTCGCTGTTTCGCGCGGCCCGTCCGATGGTTTGGATCATAGAGGTCTCGGACCGCAAGAACCCTTCTTTATCGGCGTCGAGAATACCGACAAAAGCGCACTCCGGAATGTCGAGGCCTTCGCGCAGCAGGTTAATCCCGATCAGCACGTCAAACACGCCGAGCCGCAGATCGCGGATCAGTTCGATCCGTTCCAGCGTGTCGACGTCGCTGTGCATATAGCGGACCTTGATGCCTTGGTCGGCCATATATTCGGTCAAGTCTTCGGCCATTTTTTTCGTCAGCGTCGTGACCAGCGAGCGGTAGCCCTTCTCCGTCGTCTTGCGGACCTCATCGACCACATCATCGACCTGATTATGATGCTCGCCCGACACAGGACGGACTTCGACAGGCGGATCGATCAGGCCGGTGGGACGGATGACTTGTTCGACAAACACGCCACCCGTGCGTTCCATTTCCCAATCGGCGGGCGTGGCGGACACATGGACCGTCTGCGGCCGCATCGCGTCCCATTCCTCAAACTTGAGCGGGCGGTTATCGATGCAAGACGGCAGGCGGAAGCCATGCTCGGCCAGCGTGCTTTTTCGGTTAAAGTCGCCCCGGCTCATGCCGCCGATCTGTGGGACCGAGACGTGGCTTTCATCCATGAAGAGTAGGGCGTTTTCGGGCAAATATTCAAACAGGGTCGGCGGCGGCTCGCCCGGCGCGCGCCCCGTGAGGTAGCGGCTATAGTTCTCGATCCCATTACAGAAACCGGCAGCCGCCATCATCTCCAGATCAAACTCGGTCCGCTGCTGAATGCGCTGCGCCTCGAGCAATTTGCCTTCGCTCTCGAAGAGTTTGACGGTCTTTTCCAACTCCGCCTTGATGCCCTTCATCGCGCTCTGCACGGTCGGGCGCGGCGTGACATAGTGGGAATTGGCGTAAACGCGGACCTGGTCGAGCTGCCGCCCGGTTTTGCCTGTCAGGGGATCAAATTCCGTAATCGTGTCGATCTCATCGCCGAAGAAATCAAAGCGCCAGGCCGTATCGTCATAGTGGGCCGGGAACAGCTCAATCGTATCGCCGCGTACGCGGAAGGAGCCCCGCGCAAAGGCGAGATCATTGCGCTGATATTGCAGGGAGACGAGCTTCGCCATCAGCTCGCGTGGATCAATCTCGTCCCCGCGCGCGAGGTCGACGGTCATCTCTGTGTAGGTCTCGACCGAGCCGATACCGTAAATGCAAGACACAGACGCCACGATGATACAATCATCCCGCTCCAGAATGGCGCGCGTCGCGGCGTGGCGCATCCGGTCGATTTGCTCATTTACGCTCGAGTCTTTCTCGATAAACGTGTCCGTGCGGGGGACGTAAGCTTCAGGCTGATAATAATCATAATAGCTGACGAAATATTCGACCGCATTGTCCGGGAAGAAGGCTTTAAATTCGGAATAAAGTTGCGCGGCGAGGGTCTTGTTCGGTGCCATGATCAGGGCGGGGCGCTGCGTCTGCTCGATGATCTTCGCCATGGTGAAGGTCTTGCCGGAGCCGGTCACGCCAAGCAGGACTTGATCGCGGTCTTTGTCTTTGATGCCGTCGACTAGCTCGGCAATGGCTTTGGGTTGGTCGCCCTTGGGCTCAAAGGGCGAGACCAGTCGGAACTGCCGCCCGCCTTCCGACTTTTCAGGCCGGTCCGGCCGATGCGGCACCCAGGTCGCGTGCGGGTCGAGGACGGAAACAGATGTCGGGGTGGACGGCATAGCGAACAGATAGGGAATATGGCGCAAAAGGGAAAGGCTCTAGCCTGTCGCGGTTGCGCCTAACAACCAATCCTCCGCGCTGCGCCCATCCTCGCCTGGAAAGCGCATCATGGCAGTCATGGCGTAGTGCGCGAACGGCGCGTTGAAGCGGATCGCTTCTGGCGCTTTGAATACCTCCGGGAAGGCATGCCCGATCCCGCGGCCCATCCATGCGGTCAGGTTTCCATCGGAAATTCGACCTTCGGATCCAACACCGCGCACGCTCAGAATGGCTGCGGCCTCAACAGGGCAGGGCCGCCAGGGCCCCGGTTTGCCCACCCCATCAATGCCGATCACAAGGCCCAACGGCTTATCTGCGCGCTGCGCCGCCCAGCTCACGTCTGCCGCACCCCAACTGTGGCCGATCAGGTTTGGGCGATCGCTGGCAGCAATGAGTTTTTCCAGCGTCCGGCGTTTGCCCTGCGGCAGATAGATCACCCGCCGTTCCGGATAGCGCGCGGCATAATCGTCCGCATAGCGCTTGGCACAGCGAAACAGGCGATCCCCCGCCCCGCCGACGATGATGTCGAGAGCGGTGCCACTCACCCGTTCAAAATCGCCTGCATGCGGTCATGCTCGACGACCTCAATCCAATAGCCGTCGGGGTCTTTGACGAAGGCGATGTGGCGCATGGTGCCGTCTTCGGGGCGTTTGACGAATTCATACCCCGCCGCGTCAAACCCGGTGACAGCCTCTTCCAAGCTATCTACCGTAATGCAAATATGGCCAAAGCCCCGCGGGTCGGAATTACCGTCATGATAGCCCGGAAAATCCGGGTCGCTTTCCGTCCCGTGATTATGGGTTAGTTCCAGCACACCTTCCGCCGTGTCTGTTCCGGGAAAGCTCAGAAAATAGAGGCTGAACTTGGCGTCCGGAAAGTCCCGTCGGCCCTTAAGCTCCATGCCCAAATGATCGCGGTAGAAGGCTAATGACGCCTCCGGGTTTCGAACGCGCAGCATGGTATGGTTGAAACGAGTGGGCATAAGCTCGATATAGGTCGATCACCATATGGCCGCAACGCTTGCTCTTCGGCGTTGGGGCGCTAAAGGCTGCAACCATGATTACGCTGACTTTCCCAGATGGAGCCGAGCGCGAATTTGAGAGCGGGACGACCGCGCTCGATGTCGCCAAGTCGATCTCCAAGAGCCTGATGAAAAAGGTTCTCGCCGTTAAATTAGACGGCGAGTTGAAGGACGCCACACGCCCGATTGAAGCGGACGCGAAGGTCGAGTTTGTCACCGCCCAAGACCCCGAAGGACTGGAGATGATCCGCCACGATGCCGCGCATGTGATGGCCGAAGCGGTGCAAGAGCTGTTCCCCGGCACGCAGGTCACAATCGGCCCTGCGATCGAAAATGGCTTTTATTACGACTTCTACCGTGAAGAACCGTTCAGCAGCGACGATTTCGCCGCCATTGAAAAAAAGATGGCGCATATCATCAATCGCAACGACAAGTTTGAGCGGATGGAAATGCCGCGCGATGAGGCGATAAAACTGTTCAAAGATTTGGGCGAAGATTTCAAAGTCGAACTGATCGAAGATCTGCCCGAAGACGAAGTCCTGTCCGTCTATAAACAAGGCAAATGGTTCGACCTCTGCCTCGGTCCACACCTGCCCAGTACGGGCAAGATCGGCAAAGCCTTCAAGCTGATGAAGGTCGCGGGCGCTTATTGGCGGGGCGATAGCAATAATCAGCAGCTCCAGCGGATTTACGGCACAGCCTGGGCGAGCCAAGAAGACCTGGACGCGCACCTCAAGCAGATCGAGGAAGCCGAAGTGCGCGATCACCGTCGCTTGGGTCGGCAGCTTGAACTCTTCCACATGCAGGAAGAAGGGCCGGGCTCGATCTTCTGGCACCCTAAGGGCTGGACGCTGTTCCAAGGCCTGATCGCCTATATGCGCCGCCGCCAGGAACAGGCCGGCTATGTCGAGATCAACACGCCAGACCTGCTGGATTATGGTCTGTGGGAAACGTCGGGACACGCTGAAAAATTCGGCGAAAATATGTATTCCATGACCATGCCGGATGAGCGCAAATATGCGCTGAAGCCCATGAACTGTCCGGGTGGCTTGCAAGTCTATAATTATGGCCAGCGCTCTTATCGGGAGTTGCCTTTGCGCATGGCCGAGTTCGGCAAGGTCCACCGCTACGAGCCCTCCGGCGCACTGCACGGACTGATGCGTGTGCGGCACTTTACGCAAGACGACGCCCATGTCTTCTGCACGCCCGAACAATTGCAGGATGAATGTGTCACAATCTGTGATCTGGTGCTGGATATCTACAAAGATTTCGGGTTTGAAGATGTGCGGATTAAATTCTCTGACCGTCCGGAAAATCGCCTTGGCGATGATGAGGTCTGGGACAAGTCAGAGGCCGCGCTGAAGCATGCCTTGGAGTCGACGGGCCTGCCCTACACGACAAACCCCGGCGAAGGCGCCTTCTATGGTCCGAAGCTAGAGTTTGTGCTGCGCGATGCGATTGGCCGGGACTGGCAGTGCGGCACGCTGCAGGTCGATTTCAACCTGCCGGAACGCTTTGATCTGTCTTATATCGGGGCCGATGATCAACGGCACGCACCGGTCCTGCTGCACCGGGCTTTGTTTGGCTCGCTGGAGCGCTTCACGGGTATTCTCATTGAGCATTATGCGGGCAAGTTCCCGCTCTGGCTCTCGCCGGTTCAGGTCGTGATCGCGACGATCACGTCGGACGCGGATGATTATGCCCATGAGGCAGCGGCCAAACTCCGCGCGGCCGGTCTGCGGGTGGAAACAGACACGCGGAACGAGAAGATCAATTATAAGATCCGCGAGTTGTCTGCCGATAAGAAAATTCCGATCATCGCCGTCGTCGGTCGTCGTGAGGCCGAAGAGGGCAAGCTGGCGCTACGGCGTTTGGGCAGTCAGGGCCAAGAGATTATGAGCCTGGACGAGGCGATTTCGACGCTATCCCATGAGGCGCTCGCGCCCGATTTGCGTCGCGAATAAGGGTGCAACCCCGATAATGTCTGTGGGTGCTTTGTCTTCACGCCTCCCCAAATGGCTTGATGGCACCCTGTCCGCTTGGCTGCTGTTCTGGGCGAGCCTGATTGTCGTTTATAACCATGCCGGGGCTTATGCCTATGCGGGTCTTGTGATCCTTTTGGGCGCTGTGGGGTGGTTAGTGCTGGTCCGCCGCACCGCTTTGCGCGGCCGCGCGATCCTGTTCGGTCTGGCGTGGAGCTTCCTCTTTCTCTGGATGGTCGTCACAACGCGCTGGGGTGATTTTAGCCCCAACACAGCCTGGCGGCTTGGCGGGCAGGTGATCTTGATGCTGTCGCTTCCCGCCTTTTTCATGACCCGGAGTGAGCGTGTAATGTCCGCCTTGTCCCATATTTTGATGGCGACAGCGCTGGGTGGGGCGGCCGTTATGCTTGCGGATGTTTTGTCGGGCTATGGCCTTTCCTTTACCCTCGATCCGATCCAAGCTGGCCAGACAATATCGCGGCGACAGTCGGATGCGGAAATGCATATTGGCCGGGGCTTGGTGGCGTGGTCCGTCCTAACACCGACATTACTCGCTTTGTTTGCCACGCGTCTGTCCGGTTGGAAAGCTTGGGCCGTGGGCGTCAGCTTTCTATGCCTTTTGCTCGCCGCCGCGGGACTGAACCGTTTATTTGTGCCCCTGTTAATACTCGGCGGCAGTGTGCCTGTTTTCTTTATTGCGCTGCGGGCCCCGCAAATCACGCTTAAACTCTCTGTTTGGCTCGCCGCCGCCTCTGTCCTGTTTGCGCCCATTGTGGGCTGGCTTTCCCGCTTCGCCAGTGAAGATTTCATGTCCCGCCTCCCCATGTCCTGGGATCACCGCTTGCGCATGTGGGATTATGCTCTCGCCCGCATTCTGGAAAAGCCGCTCACCGGGCATGGCTTGGACGCCAGCCGCGCCATGCAGGACAGTTTCACGACCCGGATCGGCGTCGACATCCCTTACATCAGCCTCCACCCCCATAATATCGGCCTGCAAGTCTGGATGGAACTCGGCGCGGTCGGCGCTTTGTTTGCGACAGGCGCGATCCTGGCCATGGGCGTGGCGGCGAAGCGTTTGGCGGGTCGCAATCCTTACCGTATCGCGGCGATGGCGGCCTTAATCGTTGGCGTAGCCATTGCGTCGGCCATTACGGTTGGCGCGTGGCAATATTGGTGGTGGGGCTTGGTTGGCTTTGCCGGAGCGGCCATCGCCTTTGTGCCTTCGACCCCTTTAGGTCAGGTACGTTAGGCTGTCTTGTCTATGACTGCTGCTTCGCCCAGATTAAAGCCCGTTCGGATTAGCGTGATTACGGTCTCCTATCAGACCGGGCCGGCCTTGCTGGAATCGATCCGCGCCACACTGAGCGATCCCGATATTGCAGAGCTGATCGTCGTTGATAATGGCAATCCGCGGGAGACCCGCCGCGATCTTGCAAACCTGATTGGTCGGGACGATCGGCTGCGTCTGTTGCAAGGCCATGGCAATATTGGCTTTGCGCGGGCCTGTAATTATGGGGCGCGCCAAGCGATTGGGGACTCTCTGTTTTTCCTCAACCCCGATGCAATAATATCCCCGGGGACGGCGCGCACGCTTGTGCAGGCCGGAACCGGACGCACCACGCCTTGGGTTAGTGGCGGGCGTCTCTTGGATGCGCAGGGTCAAGAACAGCGTGGCGCGCGTCGCGGGCGACTGACCTTTCTCTCCGCGCTGAGTTCGTTTAGCCCTCTGCACCGCTTACCGGGCTTTCCTAACCTGCATTGGGAAGACCAGCCTCTACCGGACGGCCCAACAGACGTGCCGACCCTGTCCGGGGCGTGCCTGATGATGCCGCGCGCAAGCTTTGATGCGCTCGGCGGCTTTGACCCGGCCTATTTCCTGCACGTTGAAGATATTGCGCTCTGCCGCAGTGTGCGCGCGGCAGGCGGGTCCGTTATCTTTGTCCCGGGCGCAGAGATATTGCATTACGGATCGACCTCTCAGGCGCCGCGCCTGACCGTCGAAGCGCATAAGTTGCGGGGTTTTCTGCGCTATTTCTGGACCTCGGGCGGCTTGGGGGCGAAGCTTGGCACGCTCATTGGGGCACCGTTTATGGCGGCTGCAATTTTAGGCCGAGCTTGGTGGCTCAATTTGAAAGAGGGTCGCTAACTATCCCGCCGTGTCATCATCAGTTGCGGCCGGGGTCGGACAAGGCACTTGCTGTAAAAGCACGATCTCGACCTCCTCGCCGCGGCTATAATTAATCCCGTCAATTCGCGTGATTTCGCCAAGGCAGATGCCGTCTTGGTTGGCTTGGGCTGTGACGGTGTCGAGAAGCTCCGGCGTGCGGCGCTGATCAATCGCGAGCGTGCCGCTCGTCCAACTATCCCATCGCTCCCACTCCGTATCATCGCCCGTGATCACTTGGTCCGTGCCGCCATAATAGCGCAGGCTGGCTTCTGTGTAGGTGGGGGAGAGGATCGGCTTAGGGCTGACCGCCACAATGGCCTCTGACGTGCGGGCGGCCTCAACGTTCGGCGCGAGCACACCATAGGTCACGAAAGATAAGGGAATAGAAGCGAGAGCGCCGGCGCCCACCGCGACCCGGAGTTTTGCTGTGAACAGCCCGATCGCGGCCAGCAGAGCGCACAAGCCGGCAAAGCCTGCGATCCCAAAGGTTAGGATGTCAAACTGCGGCAGGCCCACGGCCACTTGCACGCTGGCGATCACACCAATGATCACCGCACTGGCGATGATAAAGACAATGCCTGATACCCAACGTGTGCGGGTAAAGACCCCGCCGCCGACTATCGCCATCGCGGCCCCGGCCATGGCCGCGCAAAGGGCCGGGAAGAGGGGCAGGGGGTAATGGATGAGCTTCGTTGGGACGAGTTCAAGGATTACCCAGAACGGGACAACCCAAGCGAGGACAAGCCGCATGCCCCGCGCGGGCAGGCTTTCCCCGCCGCGTCTGGCCGCTTGCCAAGCAAAGATAAGGCCCGGGATTAAAAACAAAGCCGCGGGCCACAGCGAAATCCAAATCGTGGCGGCATAATAGCCGGGTATGCCGCCGTGATTTTCGGCTGTGCTGACGATCTTGCCGCCAAAGTCCCCACCCAGACTGTCAGCAAAGAACTGGCCGTCCGTGGCGATTCCAATGGCGACGAGCCACGGCACAACGATAAGGATAAAGAGGAGGATAGCGAGCGGGTTGAGGAGCGGCTTGGCCCAGCGCGCTTTGCGTTCCCAGACGAATAAAACGATCAAAGCGAGCGCGGCGATAGCAGGCCCAACTGGGCCTTTGATGAGCGTGGCCGCCCCGAGCCCGCCCCAAAATAAATAGCTCATGCCTTTGGGTTGAGCGGCGCGTAGGCGGGCTAGCGCTGCGAAGGCGGCAGTGCAACTGGCGAGTAAGAGCGCATCCGTCTTGGCGATATGGGCTTCGAACACAAAGATCAGCGATGTCGCGAGCATGGCACCTGCCAAGCAAGCCGCGCGTCGTCCAACCATCGGGATGGCCGCCCAATAGGCCAACCAGACGGCGATCATCCCCGCGATGACGCTGGGCAAGCGCTGCGCCCAAAGCGTTTGACCGGGCGCGTCTTTCAGGCCGCCTGTTGCGACAATGCTGAGGGCCTGTGCCCAATAGGCGCCGACGGGCTTTTTATTGCGCGCCTCATCGCCCAGACGGATCTCGACCCAATCTCCTGTTTCGACCATCTGGACTGAAGACTGGGCATAGCGGGCTTCGTCTCGATCAATCAGCGGGATTGATCCGAGGCCGGGTAAGGCCATGAGCAGCGTCAGCAGGCCCAGCAAAAGCACGTGCCAGCGCCGTTTGATCTTAGGGCTAGCCCCGGGAGTAGCTCTAGTGCGCGCAGGCGCGGATATCGGCGACACTGTGTCGGACATGCGTTCGGCCCCTACGGCCTGTTGTGGCCCGGCGCAACGGCTGGCATGTAGCGATCATGACCGCTTCGCAGCCCCGTTCGCAGACCGCTTCCGATGATTTAGTCGTTTCCGTTGTCCTGCCCGCCTATAATGAGGCAGGCAATCTCGGTCCGCTGATTGCGGAGATCACAGAGGCTTTGCAGGGAACGGCGCATGAAATCGTCGTTGTCGATGATGGTAGCACAGACGATACGCGGGACCGGCTGATCGCATTGAAGGCGGATGTTCCGGCCCTACGCGTCATTGCCCATAGGCAAAATGCCGGACAAAGCCGCGCCTTACGGACCGCGATCCAGGCGGCGCGCGCGCCCATCATCGCTACATTGGATAGTGACGGGCAAAATGATCCAGCGGATATCCCGGCTCTGCTGGCGCGGCTCCGCCGCGACGACGCGCCGGAGAGGCTGGCCATGGTTGGCGGGAAAAGGGTCCAGCGCCGCGATACATGGGCCAAACGCGTCGGCTCCAAAGTCGGCAATGGGGTACGCAAACGCTTACTCAATGATGATTGCGATGATACGGGCTGCGGGCTGAAAGTCTTTCGGCGGCAGGCTTTCTTAGATCTTCCCTATTTTGATCACATCCATCGCTACCTGCCGGCCCTGATGAAGCGCGAAGGCTTTGAGAGCGAATATGTCGCCGTTAATCATCGCGAACGCGGCACGGGCGAGAGTAAATATACGAATTTCGGGCGACTGCGCGTCTCGATTGCCGATCTGCGCGGGGTGCGATGGCTACTAAGCCGCGGCAGAAGCCCACACGGTTGGACGGAAATTTAACGCATCCTTAACCGCGTTTGCCGCACTTTTAAGGCTCTCTAACCGGGGCGGCGAACTATGCGCGCACTGACAATTTTTCCGCTGATGACGATCCCCGTTGTCACTTACAATTTGCTGGCCTTGTCGGGGCAGACCTTCGGCTCTGTGGCGCAGATGCGTCAGCGTCTGGACACTGATTTTCTGTCCGTGCCGATGGCGTCTGGTGTGCATTGGGCGATAACACCGGGTCATGCCCTGATTGCCGCCGCATTGCTGTGCTTGTTCTTTGAGCTGATCAAATCGACAGGCACGGGCCGGGCTGCGGTGATGAACCATGCTTTTTCGTTGGTTCTTTTCATTATCTGCCTGATCGAATTCTTGTTGCTGCCCGCCTTTGCAACCAGTGTTTTCTTCCTGATCGGGGCGATGTGTCTGCTCGATGTGCTGGCTGGCTTTATGGTGACCATTGCCAGTGCGCGCCGCGATTTCGGTGTCGATGCCGCTTATGTGGAATAATCCCAAAGGCTTAGACTTCTATAACGAATCATCCTTAGGTTGTGTTGAATTATCTAAGGGGCGCAAAGCAGATGGATAGTCGACCCAAATTAGACCCTGCCATCATTGGCACTGTTCCGCTGTCCCCGCAAAACTCTGACGTTTCGCAGACGGCTCTCGCGCTGGCCAAGGCCTATGCGTTTCGCGTACGTGACGACGGCGCGCTCATTTTTGAAAATAAGGCGGCTTTAGAGCAGGCCTTTGTCTTTGGTCCCTTGGTCGAGCCAGTGACCCAACCTCATTGGGAAGCAGGTTTAAGTGGCGACGCTGTTCGCGCGCGTCGGCGGGCTTATGCGTCGCTCAATTGGCCGGGCGCGCAGATGCGGGTCGATTACACGCTCGAAGACGGTCAAGGGGGCAGGCGCCACGTCCGCGAAATTGTCGAAGCGATAGAAGCCGCAGATGGATCATTAGAAAAACGCGGGGTTCTGATCGATCAGACGGAAACCGTGGAGGCGCAACAAAAGCTACTTTGGGCGTCGCGTCATGACGCCATCACGGGCTTGGAAAATCAGGACGCCTTGATCGAACGCGGCACGACTCTGGCCACACTGGCGACCCGGGCGAGGATGGATGCGCAGCTCTTGCGCTTGCGGGTGACCAATCTGGATGATCTCGGCTCCGTCTATGGTGTCGAATGTGCAGAGCGTTTGCTAGGCCAGCTCGCCCGACGGCTGGAAGGCGCTATTCACGCGCCGGATGCGCTGGCGCGGTTGAATGAAACCGATTTTGGGATTTGTGTTTTAGGCACAGACCCGGCGGCGCTGGGCGAACGGCTGAAAGCCGAAATTGCCGAAGCCCCTTATGGCACGCCCTTCGGTCCACTCTATCTGGATGTGGAACTCGTCATGATGCGAATGTCGCCTCTGCCGGGCTCAGTGGAGGACGCCCTGGAGCAAACCCAAGCCCGGCTTGACGGCCATCCGGTCGCGGCACCCGGTCCGCGCCGCACGGTCGACATGGATGTTATTGCGGCGCTAGAAAATGATCGGATTAGCTTGGCCTTCCAGCCCATTGTCAGTGCAAAGACGGGGGAAATTCATCATCATGAATGCCTTTTGCGGTTCCGCGCCGACGATGGTCGGATGATCAGCGCGGGCGCGATTGTGCAAGACGCGGAACGTCTGGGCCTGATCAGCCAGCTGGATGAACGCGCCTTGCGCCTCGCTATTCCGCACTTGCACCAGACGGAAGACCTTCATCTTGCGCTAAATGTGAGTGCGGGCACACTCGGCGATCCGCAGGCGGCGGGTCGCTATCTCAGCGCGCTCAAATCGCTCGGCCCGCTGGCCAAGCGGATCACCATTGAAATGACCGAAACTCTCGCTGTCGATGATCCGGCCGCGGCGGCGCGATTCTCGGCTGAAATCCGCGCGCTCGGCTGTTGCTTTGCCGTCGATGATTTCGGCTCCGGCTATACGACGTTCCGAAATCTGATGGCAGTCGAAGCCGACAGCCTCAAGATTGATGGCAGCTTGATCAAAGGCATTGCAACGGACGAAAACAAGCAGACCTTTATGCGCATGATGGTCGACCTGGCGCAGACCTTTAGCGTGAAAACGGTTGCTGAAATGGTCGAGACAGAAGCCGACGCCGCCGTACTGCGCCGCTTGGGCGCGGACTATCTGCAAGGCTATCATTTTGGCGTGCCATCGCCCGCCCCGGTCTGGAGCCGCATGGCGCGCTAACGCTCCCCGACTATAGCCCCGCGCAAACACTTCCCACGACCCCATCCGTCCGCTAACGCCTCTTTATGCGCGTCACCGCCGATACGCTGGAAGCTTTCTACGCCGCCCCCTTGGGCCGCAGGGCGCGGGATATGGTGCTGCGCCGTCTGCTATCGCTCTGGCCGGATATGGCGGGGCATAATGCGCTCGGCTTTGGCTATAGCGCGCCCTATCTGACGGCCTACCGCAAAAGCGCCAACCGGATCGTTTTCGTCAATCCCGCCGAACAAGGCGCTGTCGCGCATTGCTCCTCCCGCGGTGTCATGGCCTGTGTGGCCGATGAAACGCGGTTGCCTTTTACGGACAATCAATTCGACCGCGTCCTCTGCGTGCACGCGCTGGAAGAATCTGAGGACATTCCAGGTTTGCTGCGGGAGTTGTGGCGTGTGACCGAACCGGAAGGGCGGATCGTGATCGTGGCAGCGGGTCGGGCCGGGCTCTGGGCCCGATCAGAAAGCCTGCCTTTTGGCGCGGGTCGTCCCTTTTCCCGCACGCAGCTCCGCGCCCGCCTGACGGCTGCGGGCTTTCAGCCGACCGTTGGGTCTGGGGCGCTCTATGGGCCGCCTGTGGCGCGGCTGATGGGGCCGAAACTTTCCAGTGGATTTGAACGGATGGGCGAAACGCTCTGGCCGGGTCTGGCGGGATTAGTCATGGTGGAAGCGATTAAGCGGCTTTACATCGAACCGGATAAAGGCCACCGCGCCCGGGTGCGCGCGCCTATCTTTGGAACGGCCGCCCAACCCAGATTAGAGCGTCGAGATTAGAGCGACAAGAATGAGCGACGACCCTTCTATTCCTGACCTCGCCTCCGTCCGCGCCAATATTGACCGCGTGGACAAGGCGCTGCTGGACTTGATCGCAGAGAGACTGGCGTTGTCCGCCGATGTGCGCCGCGCCAAACAAGGCGCCAAACTCTGGCGACCGTCGCGTGAAGATGAACATGTCGGCGATCTGATCGAGGCGGCCCGCGGCAGCGGCACACCGTCCGCGCTCGTATCGCGCATATGGGCGGAGCTGATGAGCGCGTCGATATCTGTTCAAGGCAATACGCGTCTGCATGTGGCCTTAGAAGGCGATGTGCGCGCGAACCTATCCCTGATCCGGGACCGCTTCGGTGGTAGCCTGCCCGTCCTAAGCTATCCCACGAGCAGTGCGGCGTTGGCAGCTTGCGCGTCCGATCCGGAAGGCATTGCGGTTTTGCCGGCCCCGGGCGGGATGCAGCGCTGGTGGACGGCGCTCGGGCCAAATGGCGCGATGAGTGAGCTCAAGATTGTCGCCGCCCTGCCACGGATCAATGCAGGCGACTGGCCCCAGGCTGTGGCGGTCGCGAATATGGTGTTAGATCCCAAGCCGGGCGGGCGCAGCTTACTGGCCGTCAAACCCGGCGAGAATCCAGGCGGTATTTTGCGCGCCGAGTCTGACACACTGCAACTCGTCGAGGTCGAAGAGGCATCCGCAGTGGAAGCGGCGCGCTTAATCGGTTACCTGCCGCCAATCCTCTCTGAGTAAGCGACCCGCCTGATTTCATGTCTGATACGCCCCCTTTTGAAACGATCCTGATTGTCGGCGCTGGCCTGATTGGCAGTTCGATTGCGCGCGCGGCGAAAAGCCATGCTGGGGCGAAGACAGTGCTGGTCGCAGATCGTTCGGCTTCCGTGGTGGGGACGGTCGAAAAGCTAGGGTTTGCGGACGGCGTGGCGGAAGGTCCAGCCCATCACTTTGCCGCGCGGGCTGACCTCGTCATGCTCTGCGTCCCGCCTGCGAAAATCGCGGAGGTTGCCAAACAGCTTCTGCCCGATATGAAAGCCGGCGCCGTTCTGTCTGATGTTGGGTCCGTTAAAGCGTCCGTCATTCAAGATCTGGCCGATGATCTGCGCGATGATGTTAGCTTTATTCCCGGCCACCCGATTGCGGGCACAGAATTTAGCGGACCTGAAGCCGGCTTTGCCGAACTGTTTGAAGGACGTTGGTGTGTGCTGACGCCGACTGATCCGGAACAAGCGGGCGTCGATCGTCTACAAGCCTTCTGGGAAGCGCTGGGCAGCCGGGTGTCCCTCATGGACCCGGCCCGCCATGATACGGTGCTGGCGACGACGAGCCACGTCCCACATCTCATCGCCTACACGCTCGTCGGCACGGCCATCGATATGGAAACCGTCACAGGCGATGAAGTCGTGAAGTTCTCCGCGGGCGGTTTTCGGGATTTTACCCGGATCGCGGCCTCTGATCCCGTCATGTGGCGGGATGTGTTTCTGAGCAACCGAGAGGCGACGCTGGATGTGGTCGACCGCTTCATCGAAGACCTAACGGCCCTCAAACGCGCGATCCGTTGGAGCGAAGGCGAGGTGCTGCTCGACCGCTTTGCCAAGACGCGCGACATTCGCCGCCGCATTTTGGATGCGGGGCAGGACGAAGCCTATTTTGGCCGCGACGTCACCGGCGAGGATGACGACACATAAGCGTGATGGGCCCGCTCGCCCTCTTGTCGATCCCTCTTTTTGTCATCTAGACAATTCCCAAAGCGTAAAAAGCGAAACAGCTTTCGGGGAAATGACTATGACCAATTTACGTCCGTGGCACGCCATTCATAAAAAGCTCGGGGCGACGTTTCCCGACTTTGACGATACACCGCTGGGCGGCGTCCTCGAACGCCATGCGGCGGCACGGCCAGATGCGAAAGCGCTGCGTTACTTCAACCGCGATATTACGTTTGGTGAGTTGAACGTCATGGTCAACCAGTTCGCCAATGCGTTGGCGGAGTTGGGCGTTGGGCGGGGTTCGACGGTCGGCTTTCACATGCCGAATATTCCGCAATATGTGATCGGCGTGCTGGCCGTGTCGAAGCTCGGCGCGCGCGGCTCTGGCGTCTCGCCGTTGCTCGCCCCGCCGGAACTCGTCCACCAGATCAACGATGCGGGGATCGATGTGTTGATGAGCCTCGCCGATTTCGCGCCCGCCCTCACGACCATGAATCCTGTGCCAGAGGGTTTAAAGCATGTGATCAGCGTCGGGGCCGGCGATTTCCTCGGCGCGCCGGATGTAGCTGCGGCGGACCTCTCCGGCGTTAGCGGTCATACCTACCAGTCGCTCGTCGATGGCGCGTCAGATCAGTTCAGCCAAGTCGATGTCGATCCGCACGACACCTTCATGATCCAATATACAGGCGGTACGACGGGTAAGCCGAAAGGCGCAGAGCTGTCTCATCGCAACGTCCTGCACAATCCGCGCATGGCGTCATCGATTGACCCTGACGTGGAAATTTACGGCGAAGCCTACGCCTCGGCCTTCCCCTTCTTCCACATTGCGGGCTTGGCGCTTGCGATTGGCGGTATTCTTTACGGCGCGCGCGTGACGCTGCTGCCGAACCCGCGCGATATTGATCACTTTGTCGGGCAGTTGAAAGCCGTGCCGCCAACGGTCCTCGCCGCTGTGCCCGCGCTTTATGATATGCTGATCGCCCATCCCGAGTTCAAAGACGTGGATTTCTCCAAGCTGAAGCTCGCCAAGTCCGGCGCGGCGCCGCTAACACGTACGACTTATGACAATCTCGCCGCGATCATTGGCGAGAATAAAATCAGTGACGTGTTCGGCATGACGGAAACAGGGCCTTGCCATGTCGGCCATCCGTTAAACCCTTATAAGCTCGGCAGTGTCGGTGTGCCGCTGCCGGGGACTGATCTGAAGATCATGGATGTCGAAACGGGCACAAAAGAAATGCCGATTGGGGAACCGGGCGAGATCGCCACCTCTGGCCCGCAAGTGATGAAGGGCTATCTCGGCCTGCCTGAAGAAAGTGCGCGCGCCCTGCGTGAAATTGACGGCGTGCGCTATATGTTCACCGGCGATGTCGGCTATCTGGACGAGGACGGTTATGTCTTCTTGTGCGACCGCGCCAAAGACATGCTGGTTGTTGGTGGCTTCAAGGTCTTCTCAGTCGAGGTCGAAGATAAGCTGAAAGCTCATCCCGATGTGGCGGAAAGCGCGATCGTTGGCGCGCCGGACGAAGCGCGCCCCGGCAATGATATCGTGCATCTCTTCGTACAAAAAGCGCCCGACAGCGAAGGCGATGATGGGCAGGTGGCGAAGCGTATCCTCGACTGGTTCCGCGCCAATATGGCCCCTTACAAAGTGCCGAAACACATCCACTTCGTCGACGAAATCCCGCTGACGCCGGTCGGGAAGATCGATAAGAAAAAGATGCGCGCGAGTTTGGTGGCGTAAGGTCTAGGTGATCTCATAATCGCCCGGCCTGTAGCCCGGATCGGGATAGGTCGGGTTC
>CAWUKE010000029.1:0-16580 GCA_963922935.1 uncultured Alphaproteobacteria bacterium
CCGCAGATCATGCGTCGTCTGATGCGCTATAGCGCGACGTTTAACGCGCTGATCAGCAACAGCCCGGTCACGCCGGAACTCTCCAACGGGGCATGTGCGCATGAATCGGATGTGTCTGCGCGGCTGGGACTACCGAGCGCCCCGTCTGTGTCTGAACGTATCATGGCCGAGCGCGATATGGCGCTGGCAGAATTAACGGGAGGGCGCTTGCTGTTGGATTTGATCAGCGCCGCCGAGACCGTCGATAGCGTTCGCCGCGCGCGACAGCGCGATATTGATGTGGTGGCCAGCGTATCGATGAACCATTTGGCCCTCAACGAACTCGATATTGGTGACTATCGGACTTTCGCTAAACTCGACCCGCCTTTGCGCGAAGAGCGGGATCGACAAGCGCTCCTACAAGGCGTCAGTGATGGCACGATCGATATCATCGTCTCTGACCATGACCCGCAAAGCGCAGGGCGGAAGCGCCTGCCATTTGCGGAAGCCGCTGCGGGCGCGGTCGGGCTAGAGCTTCTCTTACCCGTCGGGCTAAAACTCGCGGCAGAAGGCGAACTTGACCTCATGGACTTCTTGCGCGCTGTAACGATCAATCCCGCGCAACTGCTTGGGCTAGACGGGGGTCAAATCCGCGAAGGGGCGAAAGCGGATCTGGTCATCTTCAGCGAGACCGAGCCTTGGGTTGTTGATCCAGAGGCCCTTCGCTCCCGCTGTAAGAACACACCCTTTGATGGCCGCCGGATGACAGGCCGGGTGCGCCACACCCTCATTGGCGGCGAGGTCGTTTATTCGGCTGAGACGTGAGCGGACGACACACCGGCCTTCTCTAACTCCCGCCCCATGGTCCCGGTCAGGAAGTGAAACAGCATGCGGAAGTCGCTGACGAGGCTCCAGAGCGGATAGGTAAAGGTCGCCGGCTTATTCTTCTCAATCAGGCCATGGCTCAACCAGGCGAAGAAATAGCCGCTCACCAGTACGAGCGGTAAGAACAGCCAATTCCCCGTCGCGATCACAAATATCAAAACCGCAATGGCGAGGATCGTGCCAACATAATGCCAGCCTCGTGTTGCGGGCTGGGCATGTTCACGCAGATAGTAAGGCCAGAAATCTTTATAGGTCTGAATGGTTTTCATAGGCCTTTGATAACGCAGTTTAACGAAAACCGCAAAATCTACTCCGGATTAGCGCTTTGTTAACCCTACCCGTTTACCTGTGTAAATGTCTCCTCTAGGGGACACCCACCATTCACCTAATACTTTCGGGCGCTTCGGCGCCCTTTCTTTTTGGTGAAATCATTCTCACCCAAAAAAGACTGTATGAAGGTGATAAAAACGGCTTGAGGTCAAAGCGCAGGCGTCTATATAGCGCACTTCGCCGATAGGTGATCCGCAATAGCTCAGTTGGTAGAGCAAGTGACTGTTAATCACTGGGTCGCAGGTTCGAGTCCTGCTTGCGGAGCCATCGGCCCTTAAACGTTTTCCTCACAAGACTCGACTTCTAAGCGCAATCCCGTCACCGTTACGGCGTGAGCGGTTTACAAACCAACATGACCCACCGGGTCAGCTATGGCGTCGGTCACGCCATGATCAGTGCGAAGAATATGCTCTTCCACTTTTTCTTCCTCTTTTACTTCGTCACAGTTCGCGGCTTGCCGGAATGGCAGGTTATGGTCGCCACCCTGATCGCGATCGCCTTTGACTCCATCAGCGATCCCGTCATGGGACAGATCAGCGACAATACGCGGTCCCTGCGCTGGGGACGGCGGCATGGCTGGATGCTGCTTGGGCTTATCCCGACGACGTTCTGTCTCGCTCTGCTTTTCAGTCCGCCCGACAGTTTGGGTCAACTCGCACTTTTCCTTTGGATGATGGTGTTCATGGTCGCGACGCGCCTTGCCGTCACGATTTACACTGTCCCCTATTTCGCCCTGCAAGCGGACCTCACGTCAAACTATCACGAACGGACAACACTCTCTGCCTTTCGAGAGATCTTCAGTAATGTCTTCAACCTGCTCGTCTTCGTCTTTGGCTATCTGATTTTCCTGCCAGATCGAGACGGCCTCGAAGATGGCATGCTGTATGAGGCCGGCTATGGCCCCTTTGCGCTGACGATGGGTCTGATCGGTGTGGTGGGGGGCCTTATCCTTTATGGCGGTACGCGCGATAAAATCCCGACAATGCGGGCTGACCCGAAGGCCACGCCTCAAGCCTGGACAACAGCTTTTCGGGATATTGGTAAAGCGTTTCGCCTCGCCGAGTTCCGGCATGTGACGATCGCCTATTCCGTTCTTGTCTCGCTGTATGGGACGATTAGCCAACTCTCCCTTTTCGTTGGGGTTTACCTTTGGCAATTTAGCCAGGTCCAAAAGCTGATCGCCTCGCTGATCCCTTTTATTGTCATTGTCCCCGCCGCGCTTTTTGCGACCTATATTTCCCGCCGCATCGACAAGCGGCGCGCCGCGATTGGCCTCACCCTTTTATTTGGGACATCTTTTTCGATACAGTTCATTCTTTATCTTGTCGGCCTCACGCCGCCTATCGGTTCGGATGCGCTTTTACTGCTCGTCGCGGTGACGAATGGCTTTGGCTATGCCGGGTTTGTTGGGACGATCATTCTATCGTTTTCGATGCTAGCGGATGTTTCAGACCTCGTCACAGCGAAATCTGGCCGCCGGCAAGAAGCGCTCCTCTTCGCCGGCTTTTCCTTCGCCAATAAGCTCGCTTTTGCCAGCGGGCTCATTATCGCAACAATCGGCCTGATGGTGATCAACCTGCCAGACGGCGCCTTGCCCAGTGAAATTGGACCGCAAGTGACTTACGGCCTGGCCTGGTATTCAATCGCTGGAAACGTGATTTTAATGCTAGGCGCGCTCTGGTTCTTCTCGCGCTACACGCTGACCCAAGAAAGGCACGCGCGGATCAAACCCCAGCCATCCTTATAGCAATAAGTCCGCCAGCTTGGCCCGATGATAGGCCGCGTCGCCATATTGGCTGGCAAGATACATGGCTCGACGGCGATAGAGCTGGGCGTCGCAATCATAGGTGAAGCCAAACCCGCCATGAAATTGGATGGAGCGATCGGCGGCATAAGACAGGGCTTTTTCGCCCTGAACATTGGCCATGCGCACGGCGATTTCACCATCACCTTGCTTTTCAAAGTGCGTCGCCGCCGCATAGGTCAGCGAGCGTGCCTTCTCAGATTCGATGAAGGCATCCACTGTCGGATGTTTCAGCGCCTGATAAGCGCCGATGGGTTTTCCGAATTGTGTCCGGTTTTGCAGATAGTCGACGGTATAGTCGATACAGGCCTGAGCCGCCCCAGCATATTCCGCCGCTTGGAGCAGTCCGGCCGTTTTCTCCAGACGTTCAAGGGCCGAGGCGGTCAGATCCGTTGGCATCAAGTCAGCCTCTGAAACCTTTGGGACGGTGAGTGTGTAGCTCCGCTTCGTTTCATCAATGATGGTTTCGCGGCGCGCCTTCGTGATGCGATCGCGCGGGAGGATCGCTAAGCGAGTCTGATCGCTATGGCGCACCGTCATCACGACAATCTCCGCCGTATCAAAATTCTCCACGAAGACTTTGGATTGGCCTTCGACATCGGCCAAATTCCACGCGCCAGACGGCTCAAACAAAGCCACGGTCGCGGCCATCCCTTCAGCGATCTTAGGCAGCCATTCGGCTTTCTGTGCCTCTGATCCGCCCGCTAAAATCGCCTGCGCGGCAAGCGTCGTGGACATATAAGGCGAATTCATCAGATGCTTACCCATGGCTTCCACGATGGGGACGACATCCGCCATCTCTAAGCCTAGCCCGCCATGTTCTTCGGGGAGCGCAATGCCGAGCCAGCCAAGCGCCGCCATCTCGTCCCAAACATCTTGGTCAAAGCCGCGCTCATCAGTCACCAATTCGCGCACACGACTAACGGGTGATTTCTCGGCACAGAAGCGCATCGCTTGATCACGCAGATCAGCCTGCATCTCTGTTAGGGCAATTTTCGCAAGATGGTGGGTCATGGCAGAGGCCTATTTGCTCTTCGCCAAGCCCAGCACGTGTTCGCCGACAATGTTGCGCTGAATTTGGCTGGTGCCGCCGCCAATGGTGGCGGAGAAGGCATTGAGATAGCTGCGCTGCCAATAGCCATTTTCGCGGCTGCTATCCTCGCCGACATAGTAGCCCGCCTGCGCGCCTTCGAGTTCAAGCGCGAGTTCGCCCACTTCGCGCGCATATTCCGTGAAGGTCAGCTTGCTGGCCAGGGGTAAAGCGAGCGGGCGCTCAGCACACAGCGCGCTGATCTTAGCGCGTTCATTATTGGCCATCATCCCCTGCCCATCGATAATCTTCGCGACGAGCTTGTCGCGCATGACGGGGTCTTCCAGCGCAGGCTTGCCATTGCGAACCGCGCGTTTAGCGAGTCCCACAATCTCCAGCGGATCGGTCTGACTAATCGTATAGCCCCCGGCGGCGCCCGGCCGCGCGCCACGCTCATATTCCAGTGTGCGCATGGCCACTTTCCAGCCCTCGCCTTCTGCGCCCATGAGGCAATCAGCCGGAATGCGCGCGTCTTCAAAGAAGGTCTGCACAAAGCCATATTCGCCCGTGAGCTTGCGGATTTTCGTTGTGCTGATGCCCGGCACATCCATCGGCGAGAGGAAGAAGGACAGGCCGGCATATTTGCTCGGGCCTTCATTGGACGTTCGCGCGAGCAGGATCATATATTTCGCGTAATTGCCTTGGGTCGTCCAAATTTTGGACCCGTTGAGAATATACTCGTCGCCATCCCGCACGGCCTTCAATTGCGCATTACCGAGGTCCGAGCCATTATCGGGCTCTGAAAAACCCTGACACCAAATATCATTGGCTGATAAAATACCGGGCAAATAGCGGCGCTTTTGTTCTTCCGTGCCCGTGTCGAGGATGAGCGGCCCGGCCCAACCGATGCCGATGGCATTGAGCATGATGGGCGCATTGACCGCCCTCATGGCGGCTGTGGCCGCACGCTGATGCGCTTCTGTGAGGCCCCCGCCGCCATATTCCGTCGGCCACGCCGCCCCGAGATAGCCCGCCTCATAGACCTTGCGTTGCCACGTGCGGAGGAATTCGAACTGCTCATCGGTTCCGACCTCCATGAAAGTCAAAGGCAGCATAAAGCCGGGATCAGACGGCACATTGGCTTTGAACCAGGCTTGGGCCTCTGCGGCAAAGTCTTCGACGGATATCATCGGAACTAGGCTCCTTAAGATTAAGTTTTGAACCGCTCAGGCCGACTTGATCGGCCTGCCCATCACCCGAGGTGGAAAGGGTTGGGAGATGGGTCCGCCGATCAAGTCGGCGGAAGCTTTGAGTATATGAAACTCTACGTGAACAGCAGCGTCAGCGTTTCGGCGATCATAGCGGGCTTATCCTCGCCTTCGATCTCAACCGTCACTTCCTGTGTAAGGAGGTGTTGTCCGGGTGCTTTCTCATCATAGCCCACCAGCTTAAAATGACCGCGGACTTTTTTGCCGTTCTTCACAGGCGCGATAAAGCGCAATTTGTTAAGGCCATAGTTCACGCCCATGCGCGCGCCTTTGACAGACGCGGCGGCGTCGCCTTCACTCATTTTTGGCAAAAGTGAGAGGGTGAGAAAGCCATGCGCAATCGTCGTGCCGAATGGCGTCATCTTCGCCATATCGGGATTGACGTGAATGAACTGATGATCACCGGTACATTCGGCGAAGGTATTGATCCGATCCTGATCGACTTCGATCCAGTCGGACGTGCCCATGGCTTCGCCAACTTTGGACTTGATGTCTTCCGCACTAAAGGCTGGCATATAACTCTCCCGCTATTGTTTGTTGAGACACTAGCGGGAGGATCAGGGGCGGCAAGTCAGAAACCGCCCATAACAAGTAGCTGATAAAGAGTCTGATGCTAAGCGTGCTCAGCCAACCATTCGGCCAGCTTGGTCTTGGTCATAGACCCCATTTTCGTGGAAACGACTTCGCCGCCCTTAAAGATCATCATCGTCGGCACATTGCGGATGTGATAGCGCATCGGCGTATCGGGCGCGTCATCAATATTGACTTTGGCAATTTTGACTTTGCCGGCAAGCTCTTCAGACACGGCCTCCAATGCCGGTGTCATCGCCTTACACGGCGCACACCATTCAGCCCAAAAGTCGACCAGAACCGGCGTGTCGGATTTCAGCACTTCATCTTTAAACGTATCGTCAGTGACAGCGATCGTGCCCATAGTGGAACCTCTTCTCTATGAAGCGCTAGAGGTAAGAACGCGCTGAACCTGCGTCAAGGCGGCGTCGAGCGCTTCATCAGGCAACCACATTAACTCTGGGCTTTGCGTCCACAAAAGTCCGCATCTAATCGTGTGATTGGGCCAGATTTCTCGCGCAAGTTCCCGGTAAGCCGCCATTTGCGCCAGATAGGCGGGGTTTATTCCGCTGACTGATTCGGGCGGTGACTGACCGGATTTATAATCCACGAGGTAGATGACATCATCTCTCACAGATAGGCGATCGACTTGCGCGGTCAGAAACAGCCCGTTGGGGCCAAGGTGGTCAATCCGTCCGGCCAGGCTGACCTCTGCCCGGGACCCGGGGGCAAAGACGTGGGTGAAATCTGGATGATCCAAGATCGCAAAGACTTGTGTGGAGATCATCGTCCGGTCGGCGGGTGTTAGGCTTGAATGGCCCTGCAAAATCGCCTCTGCCAGCCGCGCGCGGTCAGCTTTGGGGTGATCTGGCAAATGTTCCAGCAAACTGTGTATCACAATTCCGCGCTGATATTTTTGGCCTTGAGGCGGGCGAGATATATTCGCGCTTCTGCGCAGCAAAGCACTGGGTGTGGCATCCGTAACACGCACAGGCTCTTCGGGGGCAGGCTGGTCAATCCAATCGGGAAGACGGACATGTTGCGGCCCCGACATAACGTCCTTGTTAGCGGGTTGTATCACGGGCGCGCCGTAGCGTAGGCCTGTCTCTTCTTCACGATCGAAAGCCGTATTATAAGGCTTTGTCGGCAAATCTGACAAAGCGCGGCGGCACCATTCATACCAAGACCCGTCCGCAAAGCCGACCTCCCCTCGACCATGATGATATCCGCAAACGACTAATCGGCTTTCAGCCCGCGTCATCGCAACATAGAGCAGGCGCATATATTCGCGCATGTCTTGCGCGTGATCAGCGTCTTTTAGCTCTGTGACCCGATCAAAGCTGTCTGCGCCTGCAGGGGCTAGAATGAAACCGCCCCGCCCGTCTGGGATAATCCCGCCAGAACTACGTTTTGGGACCCGCGTCGTGTCCGGCAGGAAAACAATCGGGGCCTCGAGGCCCTTCGCGCCATGGACGGTCATGACCCGGACTTCGCGACCGGCTGGATCTTTGTCCCGTTTGATCTCGATCGCGTCACTGGCGAAGGCTTGCAAGAAGCGGAACAAGCTCGGCGCTTCACGCTGTTGATGGCTTAGCGCATGGGTCAGGAACGCCTCTAAGGCTTCCCGCGCATCCATGCCGAGGCGAGCGAAGAGCGCTTGGCGATATGTCTTCCCGTGCGGACCCCGTTGATCCAGCAGACGCGCATAGAATTCATAGGGCGGCAAATCCGCTTGATCCAAGATGTCTTGTAAAAACGCCCAAAGCGCGGGGTCGCGCTCTTTAACGGCCTGCCAGAGTAGCTGCGGGCCGCGATCTACACAGAGCGCAAATAAGGCGTCGTCGCTTAAACCAAATAAGGGGGATTTCAGAGCTTCAGCCAAGCTCAAACAATCCCCTGGCAGAAGCACAAAGCGCGTGATCGCCAGAAGATCGCGCACGATTGTCGCCTCTTGCAGCACCAGACGATCCGCACCCGCCACCGGCAGGTTTTCATCCTTTAAAGCTTTGATCAGCGCTTCAAACAGCCCGCCCACGCGCTTTTGAACTAAGATCAACACATCGCCCGCATGCAGCGGACGCGTCGCTCCTAGGTCCCGATCATAAATGGGCTCGCCGCGATTGATCCAATGGGCAATCTGTTCGGCGATGGTTCGGGCCAGGACAACGCGCGGATCGCCGTCTCCGCTCGCATCGACAGGCGTTGTATCCCACGGCGCGTGATCTTCCAGCGTCTCAGCCTTGGGGGCGACCGGCCAAAGCTCGACGCACCCTGCATCTGTGCGCGCCGCTATATGTCGGGTCAGGTCAGAAGCGAGCGCATGAACCATCGGATCAAAGAGCGCCTGCGCGCCTTTCTGATCGCCAAATACGCCGTCAACAACATCCAGGATCTGTTGCGCAGAGCGGAAAGACACACCGAGTTCGATCGGCGGCGCCTCGGGCACGGAACGACTTTGAACACTTTGCATGAAAAGTTCCGGTGCAGCCCCTTGAAAGCGATAAATGGACTGCTTGGGGTCGCCCACCGCAAAGAAGGTTCGCGGCGGTTTATTCCGGTCGGGCGCATCCTGTGTGAACGGGTCGATAATGGCGTCAATAATCGCCCATTGCGTGGGCGACGTATCTTGGGCTTCGTCGAGCAAGACATGCTCCACACCACCGTCTAATTTGTACGAGACCCAGTCGGAAACGTCTTTGCGACGCAACAGATCACGCGTCTTGAGGATCAGATCGTTAAAATCCAAACCGCGCGCTTGGTGCTTTGCCTGCGCATAATCGGCGGCCATAAAGCGTCCGAGCGTGAAAAGCGCGTCCGTTGTCTCGACCAGACGGGCGGCATTGACCTGATCTACCGCGTTACAAATACGCTCACATTCCGGTCCGCCCATTTCTAAAAATGGGTCCTCAGCATGAACAGACTTGATCAGTGATGATTTTCGTAGATCCCCATCCGCTTTCAAAAAGATGGAAGCGTAAACCGCTAGGGCTTTGATTGGGTCTTTATCCTTCAGCGCCCCACGATAGGTCTTGAGAGACCTAATGCCTGTCGCCGATGTCCAGAGGCGGTCAGCGATACGAAACACGATCTCAGCGCGTTCTTCATCAATGGATGCCATGGCTGCCCGCGCGACAGACTCTGGCGTATCTTCAGCCTGCAGGCCAAGATACTTGCGAAACCCGGCCACGCCGCCCGCGGCGGTCCAGCGCTCCATCCTCTCCTGATCCATCGCCAGTTGAAACAAAAGCGTGTCGAGTGTTGCGTCGGCTTTAAGGCGCGTGAGGTGATGTAGTGCGCGCGCTAGCTCTGGCTCCTCCATCGCGCGTTCAAGGAGGTTCAAGCGACAGCGCGCCAGCATTTCACGGCTTTGCGCCTCTTCTAAAGGGGTAAAGCCTGGCAAAATCCCCGCTTCAATTGGAAACCGTGCGATGATCCGTTCGCAAAAGGCATGGATCGTCATGACTTTCAGGCCTTCCGGCGTTTCCAAGGCGCGGGCAAATAATGTTCTGGCGCGATCCAGCGCAATGGGCGGCCGAATAGCGTCAAGCGGCTGATCAAAAAGCGTCTCGAGAGCGTCTTGCAGCGCTTCATCTGATGCAATCGACCAGCGCGACAAATCGCGGAAGAGACGTTCCTGCATTTCACTGGCCGCCGCCCGCGTATAAGTCAGGCAGAGAATTTTGCCCGGGTCTGTGTCCTGCAACAAAATGCGTGAAACGCGGTCAACCAAGACTTTGGTCTTTCCAGACCCCGCATTGGCATTGACGATCCGGGAAAAGGCCGGATTGGCGGCTTGACGCTGCAAGCGGGTCGCGAAGGCGATCGGGTTCTGATCAACGACAGCGCTCATTGATCAGTCTCCGGACCGGCGGTCATCCACTCCGCCCGACGCGCTAAATCATCATAATCCCCATAATCATTCGTATATTGCGCGCGCGGCTGGCTGGCATAGCCTGTTTCGGGTTGATCAAAGCGTTGAATCAGCTCGCGTAAAACCTGAATGGCCTGCGCGATCAACTCATCCGCCGATTTCGCCTCTTTGCCCTTCTGCAATGCGGATTTATGCTCAAACCCATTGTTGGAGCTTTTGATACGGACATAGCCCATCTCTTCGGTTGTGCCTTGGCCGAGACCGTCCATCGCCCCTTGGCTCGCCAACCACCCGGCCAAGGGAAGCTGTAGATCAAACCCGGCCGCAATCACTTTGGATGATGCAGGTTTACCCGTTTTGAAATCCGTGAAGGCGTAACCATTGGGCGAACGCTCAACCAAGTCTAGCACACCTTTGAGGCGGAAATTGAGGTCTTCGATCATGATGGCGGCCTCAACCTCTGTACCGACGACATCAAACCCGCGTTTGGATCGGCTTTCAAACCACCCAACAAGGTTTTCGGACAGGTCGCTGATCCGGGCGCTTTCTTTGAAAACGTCCGGCTCACTGTAGCCTGCATTGAGGAGCGCCTCTTTGAAGAAAGCTTCTAATCGCGGTTGGTTTTTGGCCGCCCCGAGATCATCAACCGCCTTTACGTAATCTTCGATACCGGCATGCATGGCCGTCCCGAAATGCCGGGCATCATTGGGCGCGCCAATCGGGTCGAGTTTCTTGAGGCGCAGAACCTCCCGCCCGTAGAGTGAATAGGGGTCCCGGATCCACTGGCTCACCCCGGTAATGGAAATCTGCCGCCCCTGTCGGGCCCAGCGTTTTTCAACGGGCGGAGTCGGGTTCGGACGAGGTGCCGGGACGGCCCGATCAACGCGGTCTAATTCTCGCGCCCAGTCGAGGAAGCGTTGCCCCTGCCCTAAAAGCGTATCGACGCGGTCCGCCGCCATCGCTCCGCGCAATAATGTTTTCAGCCGCCATACCCACCGACTGGCGACTGTTGGGCCACTGTCATCCTTTTGGGAACGGGTGAGGTAAACGACCGGATTGGCGGCAAGTTCAGCAAAGTCATGCGCGGCCAATCCGTAACGCCGTTCCGGCAAAGACAGACCAAGCTCCTTCCGCATTCCGCGCGATAAGAACGGTCCGACATCCACGGCAGCAGGCCAGGTCCCTTCATTCAGGCCGCCTAGGACAATGACGTCTGCATCCAGCAAGCGGGCTTCGAGTGGGCCCAGGATTGACAGGCGCGAATGGGGGCTCCCCTCAGGACGAACGATCGCTTTACGAAGCATAGTGCTCAATAGGTCAGCAAACCCCTTAACGTCCGTTTCAGGAATGCGCGCGCCAAATTGCTGGATCGCGTCGAGGCTTTGCGCGGCTTGCGTGCCAGCCTCACCACGCCAGGCTAAAAAAGCGCCGTCTTGGTCATCCGTGCGCGCAAGGGTTTCCGCAACATTGATCAAAGCTGTTGCCCAATTATCGGGTATCGCGTTCGCCTCTAAAGACTGCAACGGAGCTAGCGCTTCGTTCAATAAAGCGATGATTTCTTCCGTCTCGCTTGCATTAGATTTCCGCCTTAAGCCTCTATATTCATTACATTCTATTACTTGCCATTTTTGCTTAGCGAGGCCTTCCGCCAAACCCAAACAACACAGCGGATGCGCTAAGAGTTGAGACATGGCCGCTGGTGAATTCGGGTTTTCCGCCAGACCCAATATCGCAAATAAGAACACCCCTATCGGAGTTTGCTCAACAGGAGTGCCTTGACTCATCGCGATATCGATACCCCAGCGGCGCAAGCGCGTTTGGACCCGTTGGGCGAGCAATTGATCGGGCGTTACCAGCGCTGCGCTCCGATGCGGCGTCTCCAACGCCTCACGCAATATCAGCGCAATGGCCAGCGCTTCTTCAGGATCACTTCGAGCCTCTAGCAGAGACAATTCTTCCAAGGCCTCATCAAAGATATGAGCGTTAGCCCCGTCTTTTAGGGCCGCGATCCGACCGACCCAATCGCCCGTCGCATCAACGGGCACCAGCGCTTCGGCCAGAATACGCCGACGGTTTTTAAGGCGCTGCACATCCGCTAAACCGCCCACCCAAGGCCAAGGGCGGACCTCTTTCCTGTCGATATCCATAATGGAGAGCAGTGTTTTGAGAGAGCTTTGCGGATGGCGCGCATCGACCCGTTTCCAAACGGCGTCCGGCAATTCGTCTTGCAAGCCCGGCAAGACAACCATGCCGTCTGGCAGGTTGGCCACAACCTTCATCAAATCCGCTGTCGCGCCCAACGTCCCAGTAGAGCCAGCGATCACCACGGGATAGTCCGGCGGTGCCTCCGACCAGACATCTGCCAAAGCCTTTAGCAGCGCCACACGGCGCGCATTCGGCTCCATCATATCGATTTCCTGCAAGCGCTCCGGCCAATAGGTTTCAACGATCTGATAAAGCCGACCGGCATCTTGGAAATGGATCGCCGATTGTTCACAGATTTTAGCCCACTCACTCTGATCCTGAATGCGCACATCTTCTAAAGCGGCGTCGTCCATGATGGAGATCAGCGGATCGGCCATATGTACGGCCGCGGCCGGACCGAGCGGAAGGTCTGACACACGCTCATGATAACGCGCGACGAGTTGCGCAATTTCAAAGCGGCGCTGCACCGGATCAATCGCGGGACGCACCCGTCCAGCCAGCTCCCCCGGTTCAAACGGCGGCTCATCCGGATTAACGTCTGCCAGCGGACGCAGCCGCGGCAAGAGCGTCGCCCCGCGCCCCTCTTGATACGCCTGTTGCACAAAGGCTTTCGCGAGTGCCCGCGTAGCTCGCCGCGTGGGCAGGAGGATGAGCCCATCCCGCAATCGGTCGCCAAAATGATCTGTGAGTCCCAAAGCCAGCGCGCGCAGAAACGGAACGCCCGATGGCATATTGTAAATCTGCGGCACTAAGCGCGACGCCCTTTGAAATGGGGATCAATAATCGCGGGATCAGCCAAAACGCGCTCAGCCGCTTTCACGGCCTCCGGGTCCCCCACATGCATCCAATAGCCCGGGATCGGCAGGCCAAACACCCGACCACGGGCGAGCGTCTTGTCCCAAATCTGATTGCGGGAAAATCGGGCTTCTGGATAGCCACGCGCGCGCGCGGGCGTGAAAATCTGAACCCCGGCATAGACCCATTTGGCACGCGCGCCTGAGCGACGATGCAATCGCCCTGTTGCATCCACATCAAAGTCCCCTCGCCCCGCATAGCCGAGACAATGATCCGTTGGCGCGAGCAGAAATAGATCATCCATCTCATCCGCGTCCCAGGACTTGATCAACGCCGGGATCGTCGGCGCAAATTCATACCAAAGACTATCAATATTACAGATTAGAACAGGCGCCTCACCCAGTAGAGGCAACGCTTTCACGACGCCGCCGCCCGTTTCGAGCAAAGCCTCCCGCTCATCGGAAATGATAATCTCTGGCCCGCGTAATCGAGACTGCAAATGCGCCTCTAGATGATCGGCATGGGCATGCACATTAACGATAGCTCGCTTGATGCCCGCCGCCTCTAATCGGTCGAGCATGTGATCGATCAGCGGTTTTCCAGCCACCTCGACCATGGCTTTTGACCGATCCTCTGTCAGCGGGCGCATCCGCGTGCCGTGCCCGGCCGCCATGACCATTGCCGTTGTTATGGACGCTGCGTCACTCATGTCAGCGCCTCAGGACAGTGTGCTTCAAACCAGCGCCGTAGGGAAGCGCAAGCCGGATGCGACAAATCCCGCTTCAAATGGCGCTGAACCCGCGGCAGGAGGGTCCGATATTGCGGCTTTCCAAAGTCTTTGTCAGCGCGGACAGGAAAACCCAGAAGTTTAGTCGCCCGTTGCGCGGCTTGCACGTGATAGGCGGCTTGAAAGGCGTCGTCATACGTAATTCCAGCAGCCAAGCAGAACCGCTCTTTAAGTGGTTCAAACAAAGCCTCATCCACATCGCGCCGAATATCTTCCAACAAACTGGCCAAATCATAGGCGGGATGGGCGAATAAAGCGTCCTGAAAATCAATCAGACCGACCCGATCCGTCCCGTCACGCTCTGGCAACCAAAACAAGTTTTGCGCATGAAAATCCCGCAGGGCGAGCCCGGACGCATGCGAAGTGAAAGTCTCAAAAGCCTCCTCCCACAGGGCATAAAATTCTGCTCGGGCGTTGCTATCAATCGGGGAGCCCACATCCGGGGCGAAATAGTCCAGAAAAAGGTCTGTCTCTGCCAGCTGGGCGGCCGCGTCATAATCGCGAAGGCGCCATAACACACCGTCTACAGACAACACTTTTGGAAAGCTGCTGCGGTAAATTGCGGCTAAAACATCCATAGCCGCCTCATAGAGGGGACGTTCTTGCGTTGGATCAGCAGCGATCGTCCGAAAGAAATCACCGGCCCCGAAATCTTCTAGCAGCGCAAAACCCAGATCCATATCTGCTGTATAAACATCGGGGGCAGAAAACCCGCGTCGGCGCAGCTCTTGCGCCACAGATAAGAACGCTTCCAAATTAGGCCCCGCGAGACGCGCGAGCGCATTATAACCGATTTTCCGGCGGTCTTCGACTGTCGCGCCTTCGGGTTCGCCGGGCGCTTCGGATCCCTTTGGCGCATTCATCAACAAAGCCCGCGTCTCGCCGCGCTTTAAGCGAATGTAAGAGCGCGTCGACGCATCATCTGCGACGGCAGACCGCTCTGCGTCTCCCCATCCCGCTTGGCGGAGAAAGGCCTCTATCTGTGCAGGACGGCCAGCTTTGGCATAATCAGCCATCAAACGCCGTCCCGTCAAAGCCAGCCCCGTCAAACCCCGTCAGTGTGGCGATGCGGCCTTCGCCGTCAAATTCGATATGAATATGCTTCGCATCACTGGGCAGGAGGTCGCCTAACCGATCCGCCCACTCGATCAAAACGACGCAGGCCTCCATCGCGTCGATCAGACCGAGCTCGTAAGCATCTCTTGGCTGATCCAAGCGGTAGAGATCACAATGCCACAGCTCATCCTCGCCCCAATCATAGGTCTGAACCAGAGTATAGGTCGGGGACGGCACGTCTACATCGCCTAAGCGAGATTGGATCAGCCCGCGGGCCAACGTCGTCTTACCCGCCCCCAGATCGCCAGACAGGCAGACAATATCGCCCGGCTGTAGACCGGCTGCGAGGGCCGCGCCCAAGGCTAACGTTGCGCCTTCATCTTTTAGGTCAATCCGTCTCACGCTTATGCGGTTTACCGCCTTGCTTTTGCACGGCAAGCCCCTAACTAACCCTCACAGCAGCGAAGAGGTTGGGCGACGTGCCAAAAGTTATTTTTCACGACCATCAAGGCAATACGAAAGAGGTTGAAGCCAAAGCCGGCACCTCCATCATGGAAGCCGCCATTGCCAATATGGTCCCCGGCATTGACGCCGATTGCGGTGGGGCCTGCGCTTGTGCCACCTGCCACATCTATGTCGCAGATGATTGGGCCGACAAGTTAAAGCCCAAGGACGATATGGAAGACTCCATGCTCGACTTTGCCGATGAAGTGCAGGAGAATTCTCGCCTGTCTTGCCAAATCCTCCTGTCTGACGAATTGGACGGGATCGAAGTCACCACGCCAGCAAGCCAGTAGGCTAAGTTAGCCCCAGATCAGGTAAGACGCTGAACTGCCGCGGCGGTTAAGTAATCTTGCGCGTTCGGTCGAACAGCGTGTCGACAATATCGAAGATAACGCCGACTTCATCTAAGATACGCTGCATCCGTTCGGGCGCATCAAGGGGTTGGAACATGGACCCGGCCTCATAACGATTAGCCGTTTCCACGGCGATAAACAGGTCATTGTCGACAAAGGCGAAGCGGATACGTTTGCCATCTACAGACGCTTCAAGATCGATCATGCGTTGCATGAAAACAGGATCGAGGATGACGCGCGCTTCCACCTGATCTGAGCCATAAGCCTCAAAAGCCTTCTCAAACTTAGGGCTACTCAATCCGACACGTTTCATGTCGCCACGTTTTGTTTTGTTGAACAGTCCTGCATCCCGCAACACGATAGTTCGGCCAAAGGTCTTTGTCGGGAAATCGAGCCGCATAAGCTGCCCCCGAAAGACGGTCACCCAACGTGTCCGGCCTTTATTGTCCCGGTCCCGTCGCTCTAGATGCGCTTCGACGGAGTCAAATGCTGCACCATGCGCCTTGCCCGCCAGTCGGTCTTCAAATTTGGCTCGATGATAGCGCATCTCTAGCAAAAAGTGATCGCGATAGGGCGCGAGGTCAAAGTCCGGGACTTTGGCATCAAACTGCCAATCGAGATAATCTGTAACGGCTGTGACGATCCGGCCCTTTGTCTCTGTCCGGATCGCTTGGGTGAAGCCCCAAAACGTAGCCGCGCCTAAAAAGGGACCTAACACCGATGGCATCACAACCGGAATCCAACTATCGAGTTTGATCTGCAAACCCACAAACGCGCTCACGGCAAAGCCCAGTAAGATAAAGACCACGGCCCCAACCAGACCGCGATTTACTGCCGCCTCGCGAACGGCATCACGCTCCGTCAAGCCAGGCCGGATCTCACGTTCAAAATGCCTTGAAAAACCTTTGAACTCTGGATGATGTTCGTTGAATTGATGCATGAACGCAGACTTTAACCCAAGGCGTTACGCGCTTGTTCTAGCTTGTCTTTTTCTTCAACGAAATTGGCGCGACGTGTGTGCTGTTCGGCGACCACGGCCTCAGGCGCTTTTTCGGTGAAGTTGGGATTACCCAGCTTTTTGTCGATCTTGGCGATCTCCGCGTCGACTTTCGCGATGGCAGCGTCGAGGCGTTTTTGCTCGGC
>CAWUKE010000030.1:0-16452 GCA_963922935.1 uncultured Alphaproteobacteria bacterium
GCTTCGCCGAGACCGCTGGCTCCGCCCGTGACGAGGGCGACTTTATCTTTCAGGTCCATGAACTTGCCTTTCGGTTATGCGTCTTTTTACGGGGCATAACCGATCGGAGCGGGCGCGTAGGATCATGCGCCACTTTTATCAGATGGGGGATGAAACCGTTAGAGGAGCGATTGTGGAACCGCGATCGGAAGACGCGCCAAAATTTGCCCGAAGCTTTTACCTTGGCTGTCATTGCGCAGGCTCGCCATGCCGCCTCCGCCGAGGGCTTCATCCATCAAGATGTTTAGGCTGTGCGATCCGGGCAGGTACCAGCGCTCTATTTTGCCGTCGACAAAATGATCGAAATGCGCGGCGAGCGTGCCTTCGTCCAGCGCGGCCCAGATATAGGGCATGAATTTTGGGTCGCGGGCAATGACGCCGATATTGCTCTTATCGCCCTTATCGCCAGAGCGCAGCCAAGCAAGTTTGACGAGAGGGACGTCTGTGTCGGCCGGCAAGTCTGGCGCTTCGGGTGTTTCACGTGAAACATTTAAGAGTGGGCCGGTCGCGACCTCGGGCGGGGTGAAGGTCTCGCCATTTATGGACACATCTACGATGTCCTTATCGACCAGGGTGCTGAACAGGCGGACGACCGCTTGCGGCTTGGGTCGCGCGCCGGAAAAGAGCGCAAATCCCGGCGGCATGGCAAGCGCGAAGCCGGACGCTTCTTTGAGCATCAGCGTGCAGGCGGAAGGATCCTCATGGCGGACGGAAATGCGGAAAGCGAGTTCGTCGCTCGGGCGGTTTTCGCCGAAGTGGAAGCCATTGCCGGTGAGTTCCAGCTCGGCCTGACGGTAATCCGCCATATTGCGGTCTCGCAATTTGCGCCGCGCGCGGGTCATTGTGGCGTCATAGAAGATGCGGGCTTTTTCCGGCGCGTCGTCGCCGACCATAAAGAACATGGCGGAGAGGCGGTGGCCGTCCGCGACGGTCACGCTGGCTTTGTAGGTGTCCGGCACGCCGCGCCCTTTCGCGCCTGAGGCCCGGACGCGGTCCCCGCCGAGGTCTTCAATCACCACGTCCGTGAAATCGCAGACCACATCCGGTAGGTAATAGGCGCAAGGATCGCCGATTTCATAAAGCATCTGCTCGGACACCGTCCCGCGATTGACCACCCCGCCTGTGCCTACTGGCTTGGTGATGATGGCGCGGCCGTCGCTTTCGACTTCCGCAATGGGATAGCCGACATCAACGAGGCTGTCGGCGACGCTCGCCCAATCTGTGAAATTCCCGCCTGTGACCTGCGGGCCGCATTCGATCAGGTGCCCGACGAGGGAGCCTTGGGCGAGCTTATCCAAATCATCGGCTTGCCACCCAAATTCATGGATCAGCGCGCCGAGCGTCACGGCGCTGTCCACACAGCGGCCGGTGATGACGATATCCGCCCCGTCTGACAGCGCTTTGGCAACCGGAAAGGCGCCGAGATAGGCGTTGGCGGAGACGATGGAGTCCGAGTCCGGGAACGCCTCGCCTGTGAACATTTCTTTGGCTTTATCCAAATCATCAAGGCGGTCCATAAAGTCATCGCCCGTGACGACGGCGACGTTCAGATTAAGCCCAGCACCGCTGATCGCTTTGCGCACGGCGTCTGCGCAGGCCTGCGGGTTAACCCCGCCCGCATTGGAACAAATCTTGACGCCTTTATCCGCGATCTGCGGTAGCCATTTTGTGAGATTGGCGACGAAGTCCGGCGCATAACCGGCGTCGGGGTTGCGGGCGCGCATCTTGGCCATAATGCTCATCGTGATCTCGGCCAGATAGTCGAATACGATATAATCGAGGGCGGGCGCATCTTCACCGAGGAACTGGCCCCAGGCCATATCACTTTCACCCCAATAGCCAGAGGCCCCGCCAAGTTTGACATTCTTGTTCATGCGGCGTGTTTGCCCGCCTGCGCGCGCAAAGTCATGCCCAATTCCGCCTGTATTTAAGGCCAGCCGCAGCCGACATGGTTAACGCGGCCCTAACCCTTTTGCGGGCATGGCGCATTTATGGCCGTCACGACCTACACCCATGCGGAGCTACAGCAGCGCAATTATGCGCTTATGGGGGTCGGGCGCGGGATTGAAGCGCTGCTCTGGATGATGGTCCTGCTGTTTTTTTCCGGTGCGATTATCGGTCTGACTTTTGCCGATGCGGCCGCGCTCGATAGCGGTGAAAATGCCTGGGCGCGCTTGCTCTGGTATCCCGTTTATGCCGCCATTTTAGGCCTGGCTGTGTTTCGCATACCGCGCACGATCCAACTCGCCGCTTATAGCCCGCTGATCGTGCTGTGCGTGGCGTGGTGTGGGATTACCTTCCTTTGGTCCGTTGATCCCGGGGCGACCTTGCGGCGCTCCATCGCGCTTCTGATGACGAGCTTTGCCGGCTTTGCTTTTGCCGCCCGCTTTGAATGGGGGGAGATGATCGAACGCATCGCCGCCGTCATGTTGGTGCTGTGCTTCATTGTGGTCTTTGTGGTGATCACCAATCCCAGCCGCGGGATTATGCAAGAGATTCATCCCGGCGCGTGGCGCGGTCCGTGGGTGGAAAAAAACTATCTCGGCGGGGTGATGACCAAGGGTTTGGCCGCCGCGATCTGCGCCTTTGCGGTTGCGCCGAAACGCTGGTGGATATGGATCCCGACAGGACTCTTTTGCTTTGCGCTCGTCCTGCTTTCGACCTCGAAGACATCCTTGCTGATCAGTGTGTCGCTCATCGCGATGTTCTTAGTCCTAAGAGTCTTCCGGCGGTATCCGATCCTACGCATTCCCGTCGTGTTCGCGATTGTGGCGGGTATTTCCGGCATTGTCGCTTTTCTGATTGTGGATTTTGAATTTGCCTTGTCGTTGATCGGCAAGGACCCGACCCTGACCGGGCGAACCGATATTTGGACGCTCCTCACCCGCGCGATCGAACAAAGGCCTTGGCTCGGCTATGGCTATGGCGTCTTCTGGCTGGATCAGTTGGGGCCGAGCTATGAGACGCGAACCGTCCTGCAATGGGCGGTCCCCACAGCGCATAATGGCTGGTTTGATGCCTGGCTGTCGGGCGGGGTCGTAGTGATTGCTCTGTTCTTGCTACTGCTCGTGCCCACGATCCTGATCAGTTTCGCGCGCATCAAATCCGGTGGTGTAGAGACTTATTGGGTCGTGATGAGCTTGTTCTTCTTCTTGGGATTTTCCGTCTCAGAAAGTTCCATCCTGCAGCAGAATGATCTGTCCTGGTTCTTATTCGTCGCGACGACCGCCAAGCTCTGGGCGCGCGAACCCGCCTGGTGGCGACCTGGATCACGCGGGTCTGTCGCGAAGTTTAATGTTGTCCGCTGAATTAAGCGGGCGCCTTCACGATATGTGCGCCGAAGCGTTTACGAAGGCGCACGAACTTCTGCTCCCAGAAATAGAAGCTCAAGGCGGTCACGGCGAAGCTTAAAATAAGCGCGAGGATGATCGTGACAGGCGCGGAGAGGTCCATGCGGCGGATGAGGTCCAGTACCGGGAAGTGCCAAAGATAAAGCCCATAACTGACCCGCCCGACCCAGCGCAGCGGCGCGAGTTCCAGGATCGGGAAGGCCCATTGAAAGGCGCGCCCAAAATAGAGGTTCAGGATTAGCACGCCAATGGCGAGGCCTTGCAAGCTATAGCGGATGACCTGCCGGAACATCGGATCGCGTAGGACAAAGGTCGAGAGCAAGACGATTCCAGCGATCAGGACAGGTGCCCACCCGATAAAAACTTTCAAGCGGTCGGGCTTGCCGAGCAGATGCAGCCCGACAGACAGCAAACAGCCCCAAGCGATGCTGTCGATCCGCGCGTCCGTCGCCATATAGGTATAAAGCTCCGCCACATCCGGGCGCATAACGCTAATGCCCAGCCGCCAGAGCGGGACGACCGCGACAACGGCCAACAGGACAAAGAAGACCTTCACCCAATCCCGCCGCAGAAAGACGAGCAGCAGCGGAAACATCAGGTAGAAATGTTCTTCCACCGCCAGCGACCAAAGCGGGGTCCAGCTCATATGCGGGGCGTTACCAGCCGAGAGTTCGGCAATCTGATAATAGTTGGTGAAGTAGAGGTTGGCGGCGGCAAATTCTGTGAGTGTTGGCGCGCCAATGGACAGCGCCATATGGATGGCTGTCGTCACGAAGGTCATGCCGATCAGGGCCGGGATCAGGCGGATAAAGCGCCGGACGTAAAAGTCTTTCAGGCCGATCCCGCCTTTTTTCTCGCTTTCCGCAATCAAAAGCCGCGTAATCAAAAAGCCGCTAATGAAGAAGAAAACCGTGACGCCAAATCCGCCGGGCACGATGTGGCTCAGGCCGAAATGCGCGATCAGAACGATCAGGACCGCAATCGCGCGCAATCCGTCCAAACCCGGAATATAGCCATAGGCCGCTGTCGCGCTGATCGCGCTTTCATGCACTCTCTTCCGGCTCGGGTCCGGGCGGGTTATGTCGGTCGTCAGGTCCATTTGAACCGCTCGCGTAACAAAAAAGCGTGTAGGCTTCGTTAGGCGTGCAAGAATTAGGCCGCGCGGTGACTGAAACGGTGTGACTGTCTTGTTCGCATGCGCGATATTCACGCGGTGGGCTGACGGGACCGTTTTAGAGATGCTAGGGCGCATCCATGCAAACACTTCTCGTCTCTAAAACCGATCCGTCCGATGTCACGCTGGCGACCGTGCCGCCGCAAACCTTGCGTGACGGCGAAGTCAGACTGTCCATCGATAGCTTCGCGCTGACCGCTAATAATGTAACCTACATGGTCTTTGGCGAACAGATTGGCTATTGGCACTATTTCAATCCTAAGGCTTACGGTTTCGGCGAGGACGGATTAGGCCGCATGCCCGTTTGGGGCTTTGCGACCGTGACCGAAAGCCAGCATGACGACGTACCTGTAGGCACCGAAGTCTATGGCTTTTTGCCGGTCGCGGACGAGATCGTGGTCAAGCCTGTCAAAGTTGGTCCGCATGGCTTCCATGACGGGGCCGATCACCGCGCGCCGCTACATCCTATTTATAACAGCTATGCGCGCACAGATTCTGATCCCAGCTATAAAGTCGAAACCGCGATCCAGCCGGTTCTGCGCCCGCTCTTTATGACGAGTTTTCTGATTGATGATTTCCTCGCGTCTGAAGACATGTTTGGGGCGGGTCGCGTTGTGATAACCAGCGCGTCTTCCAAAACCTCACTCGGCACAGCCTTCTGCCTGTCCAAGCGCGGCGGAGTGGAGGTGATAGGCCTGACGTCCTCCGGCAATAAAGCCTTTGTCGAAGAGACAGGCTATTATGACCGCGTTGTGACGTATGATGATGTGGAGAGCTTAGAGGGTGAGGCCACGGTGATTGTCGATATGGCGGGCAATGGCGCGCTGATGACCCGGCTCTATGATCATCTGGGCGCAAACATCGTCTATGCTTGTTCTGTCGGGAAATCGCATTGGCAGGGCGATGCGGCGCCCAAGCCAACAGCTGGCGCGCCGATGAAAATGTTTTTCGCGCCCAATAACGCCAAAGCCCGGATCGCCGATTGGGGGCCTGCCGGTTTCGCGCAGAAGATTGCCGAGCGTTGGATTCCTTTCCTGCACGATGCCAAAGGCTGGATGACGGTCGGAGAGCCTGCGGGCGTGGAAGACATGCTCGCGACCTATAAAGACCTGCTGAACGGCACGGCGGATCCGAAGCGGGCGGCCTTGTTCACATTAAAGGGTGCGTGAGATGAGTGACACAATGAAAACCAATTATGAGTGCTTCACGGTCAGCATTGAGGACCAAGTCGCCCATATCCGCCTGTCCCGCCCGGAAAAGCGCAATGCGATGAGCCCGTCTTTCTGGACGGACCTGCCCGAGATCGTCCGCGATATTGACGAAAATTCCCGCGCGCGCGTGATTGTATTGTCCGCGGAAACCACAGGGCAGCGCCCCATCTTCTCTGCCGGAATTGATGTGTCCATGTTTGGGTCTGGCGATGTGTCGGGCCAAGACAAAAACGTGCCGACTTATGGGGCGGATTTTTATCAAAATGTGTTGCGCCTGCAGGATAGTTTTACAGCGCTAGAGACCTGCCGCATTCCGGTGATTGCGGCGATCCATGGCGGCTGTATTGGCGGCGGGGTCGATCTGATCACGGCGTGCGATATGCGCTACGGCACCGATGGTAGCTTCATCACCATCTATGAAATCAATGTCGGTATGACGGCGGATGTGGGGACGTTCCCGCGCATCCTGAACCATATGCCCGAAGGGATTGTGCGCGAACTGGCCTATACGGGGCGGCGTATGTCGTCGGCCGAATGTGTGCAGCGCGGTCTGTTCAATCAGAGCTTTGCGAGCGAGTCCGAGATGATGGATCACGTCATGGCGGTGGCCAAGGACATTGCGTCTAAGCCGCCGCTGGCGGTCTATGGCTGCAAGCGGATCATTACTTACGCCCGTGATCACAGCACGGCGGACACGCTGGATAATATTGGCGTCTGGAATATGTCCATGCTGATCCCATCAGAAATGATGGAAGCGATGATGGCCAAAGGCCAGAAGCGAGCTGGAAATTATGCCGATCTGCCGCCTGTGAAGAAGACGGGCTGATCCAACTTAGTTTCGCACAAAACGGACTTGCTCCCCCGTATCCGCATTGAGAAGGCGCAAGGTCGTTTCGTCCAATTGCTCAATGATGAAACGTGCGGGCGGGCTGGCATTGAGGCCTTCTGCGTAAAGGGCGGCTAATTCTCGACTATTCTCGCTGTCCTGGTTGGCCGTCACAGACATCGTGTTCAGCGTGCGCGTCAGGATTGTTTCATCCAGCGTCCACTGCACATCCCCGATCAAGGTATAGGTGGACGCGGAGCCGTCGGCGTCAGAGACTCGCATCTGCGCTAGATAATCAGAAGTTCCGTCTGCCTCATAAATGACCTTCACATTGTCTAAGGCCATATCCTGGCCGCCACTGTCGATCACGACACTCTCTGTCATGGACCACGTGCCGATCAATTCAGACGGGTCGGGGCCTACATCGCCGGCGCTGCACCCGATCAGGCCGATCGTTAGGCCGCCCGCCAGCGCCAATGAAACAAGACGAGATCGCATTCTAAGAAAGCCTTTTCGATAGCTGTGAGTCACGCAGTCCCTACATCACCCGCATGGGCCGCGCCCCAATAATTATAAGAGAGAATGCGCGGCCCGGGAATATACATTTCGTTCAGATCGACAAGGTTGAGACCCGCTCTGCGGAAAAGATCAGGAATATCGCGGTGCATATGACAACCGCCGGCGAACCGTGTCCAGATCGGGTCGAGCCGATTTTGCCAACGGGCAACCGCTTCGTCTGGCGCAAGGCCATGCTCGGTAAACAGGATTTGCCCACCCGGCTTTAAAATTCGCGCCATCTCCTTCAGGGCCGCTATGGGATCAGGAATAGTGCAAAGCGCATAGGTAATAACGACCGTGTCGGCATAGGCGGCTTCAATCGGCAGGCTCTCTCCGGACAGGCTGAGATGTTTGACCGGGAAGGCACACGCCGCCACGCGGTCTTGTGCCCGGGTCCACAAGGCTTCATCCGGATCTATGCCCGTGACAGAGTGGACTTTTTCAGGATCATAGAAAGGAAGGTTCAAACCAGAACCGATGCCGATTTCAACGATTTTGCCTTTGGCGCGTGGGATAATCTTGATGCGCTGTTTCTCCATGGGCCGGGCGCCACAGGCACAATCCAAAAGTCGCGGTAAAATATGCGTGCCGTAAAAGCCCATAGGGGGTTTTGGCACAGCCATGCGGAGTGTGGCGAGTCAAAACAAATAAGGTCGGACCCACGCTCTGGATCCGACCTAATTTAAGGGCGTTCGCCCCGAAACTGCCCCGTTTTCACGTCAATACGTGTGCTTAAATATAGCAAGTTTAGTGGCCGGAGTCTTGTCCGTCTCGACAAAGCGAACTTGTCCTTTTCAAATATAAATGTGATTTCTTGTCATTTTCCATGAGTATTTCTTGTCATTTTCGAGGTTCTGCGTCATTTACGTGCAAGGGGAGAGATTGCATGTCTTTGCAGATGACGGCCTCGCACGGGTTTGCCCAGGCGTTGGTCGAGGCAATGGATCAGGTGGGGTGGACTGCCAAAGCGGCACAGGCGGCTCTGAACGCGGCTCTGAACGCGGCTCGGGGCGAACGCATCAGCTCAGTGTCCCCATCAACCCTGCGACCAACTTTAAGAGCAGGGTCTCGCCTGTCTGTTTCCGCCCTCGAAGGGATGTTCGAGACGGGTATAAAGGCGACGGGCGATCCAACACTGCCTTTGCGCGCCGGACATCGTTTTCGTGTCTCTAGCTTTGGGCGAACGGGGGCGATCTATGCCTATGCGAATGATTTGCCAGATGTGATCATGCTGAACAGTCGCTATCAGCGTTTGGCCATTGATTTGGGAGAGATTTCTGAAGCCGCGCCCGATAAAGACACGCCACCGCGCATGGTGTTCCGTCCGCATATGTGTGATCCCGCCACTGGTTTGGCGTCACATCCGCATTGTGTCAGCATGTTGATGGGGGCCTATGTGACGGCCTATCGCTGGCTAAACTGGGGGTCTGGCGAAGAGTTGGTCGAAGTGGCCATTCCCATCACCCCCACGGCAAGCCTAGAAGACACAGCCCGTCAATTACTGCGTTGCCCGGTCAAATTCGGCGGACCTACTGGCTATTTGGCCTTTACGGAACGCGCCATGGCGACCCCCCTCACGACGGCCGATCCGGAAAAACGGGCGCTCAGTCTCTCTAAGCTCGATGATTTGCTAGGCGCAGAAAGGGGAAAAGAGAGCTTTCAGGCGGCGCTGCACGCGGCGATCCGCGGGGCGCTCGGTCATTCCACCGTCTCTATCGCGACTGTCGCAGTGCGGCTCGACCTCAGCGAGTCACAATTTCGGCGACAGCTGCGTGAACATGGCTGGACCTTTCGCGCCCAGACGGATGCCGTAAGGCAAGCGATCATGGCCGAACGTCATGCAGCGGGGGATAGTCTCGCGACCATTGCTCTCGCGTTAGGCTATAATGATCAAGCCGCGTTTAACCGGGCGGTTAGACGATGGTATGGCGTCGCACCGGGGCAATGGCATCCTGATATGAGTCTGCTAGAACCCCGCTAAAGCGTCGAAAACGCGAAGACTGGCAAGGATGGTGAGGAAAAGCGCCTGCTGACCCTCAATATGACGGCGCGCCAGTGTGACGTCCATCTGCTCTTCGCAATCTGGAGCTCACCGCTAAGCCTTTGTAAACCATGCGGCCTAAGTCGATGGAAACCTCTCCTGTGCAATAACATCGCGAGGATATCGCGGGCGCCACGTGCGACAGGGTCCAGGAGGAGACTTCGGTGCTAACAAAATTTCTAGCGAATAGGCGCGGTAATGTTGCGGGTGTTTTCGCTCTCAGCGCTTTTGTGATTATCGGCGGCATTGGCGCGGCGATCGATTTTCGTGGGGCAGCCAATCTGCGCTCTTCTTATCAGGATATGGCCGATAGTGCAGTCCTTGCGGCGGCGCGGTCGCGGGACAGAACGCAAGCCGCTTGGACAAATGTCGCGAATAAGACTGTTGCTGAGATTGACTCGACAGGCACCTCACCCACTGTAGGCACGGTCATATCAAGTGACAATAAACGGATTACCGTCAAAATTGGCGGCACTTATAACAACGTCTTTATGGGAATGTTTGGTAAAAAAACCGTCCCAATCACTGTGAGCGCCCAGTCGACTATCGAAGTGAATGAATTTGCCGAAATCGTCCTTGTTCTCGATACGACGCGGTCTATGAATTATGATAATCGCCTGACGTCTCTGAAAAGCGCGGTTAACTCTTTCATCGATTTGGTCGAACGCCTGGATACCGATGATCGCGTCCGCATTTCCGTTATTCCCTTTGGGGAATATTTGAATGTGGGCCTGTCGCAGCGCACCGAGGATTGGTTAGACGTCCCTGCAGATTGGACCGAGACCTTCCCCCAAAATTGTCGGATGGAACGGGGCCCTGTGACGGGTCAAACTTGTTCGACGGGCCTCACTCCGCCGCGCCCGGCCCAACCCGCCCAACCGGCGGAGCCTGCGCGGCCGGCCGAGTTCGGAACGTGTACAGATGATGGTGTGTCTTATACATGCCAGACACGGGGCCCTCGGGGCGCACGTCCCTACAGGCCAGCTGTGCCGGCGGACCCCGGGGGGCAGCCGGTCACCACTTGTTCGAATACGCGCGGTCCAGATCGTCAGGTCTGTACGACGCCTGCGCCAAAGCAACATGTCTGGAATGGCTGTGTGGGATCGCGTCGCAACAATTCTAATGAAGACTCGGACTATACGGCAGGTGAGCCGCGGGTTCCTGGCTTCCTAGACATGAATTGCGGCGATCCGATCCTGCCTTTGTCTGACAATATGACGTCTGTTCGCAAGGCTGTGGACAATCTGTCCGTGCATGGCGAGACTTACACGCCGCAAGGTCTGATTTGGGGTTACCGCATGTTGGAGCCGGGCGAGCCGTTCCCGCTAACCCGGCGGAATTCGGACGGATCCTTACCGCGCCGCATCATGATCTTCATGACGGATGGCCGGAATACACGGTCACGCAATGGCGAAAAGCATGACGGGACAGACCGCGATGACGCCGATCGCCTCTCCAAACGCATATGCGAGTCGATGCACGCAGAAGACAATTTTGAGCTTTATTCAGTGTCCTTCCGCGTGCTGGACTCGACAGCGAGGGACTTGATCAAGGATTGCGCATCAGAGCCAGGGTTTTACTATGATGCCGGCAACAATGCGGCTTTGATTAAGTCCTTTGAAGACATTGCTTACAGCTTGCTGTCGCCGCGCCTGACAAATTAGCGATTTGAACAGACGGCCTGTTTGCAGGCTGGGCGCTAGTGGGAAATCCTGCTAGCGCGCTGCCATGATCAAGCCGTCTTCTTCTTGCTTAGCTCAATCCTTGCGCGTTGCCATTGCGCAACTGGCCCCGGCCTTTCTTGACCGGGACGCGGGCGTTGAACAGATCGTTTCCGCGATTGAAGAGGCGGCCACACAGTCTGCCGACATGATCGTCTTTCCCGAAGGGCTTCTACCTGGCTATCCCTTTTGGTTGTCAGACGGCGACGGCGCACGATTTAATGATCCGCGCCAGAAAGCCCTGTTCGCCCACTATAGCGATCAGGCCGTCACGATAGAGGCGGGGCATTTGCAGCCTATTCAAGACGCACTGCGGACGGCCAATATGTGCGCCTGGCTCGGCATTATTGAACGCCCGCGCGACCGATCTGGCCATTCGCTTTATTGCGCCTTTGTTTTTATTGACGCGCAGGGCGTGATCCAATCCGTGCATCGCAAGCTGCAGCCGACCTATGAAGAGCGATTGGTCTGGAGCCCCGGTGACGGGGCCGGTCTGGTGACACATCGTGTGGGCGCCTTTACAGTCGGCGGTCTTAATTGCTGGGAAAATTGGATGCCCCTGCCGCGGGCCGCGCTCTATGCACTGGGCGAAGATCTGCACATTGCTTGCTGGCCCGGTAATCGCCGGAACACAGAAGACTTAACGCCTGTGCTGGCGAAAGAAGGACGCTCTTACGTGATTAGCGTGTGCGGTTTGATGCGTGACACGGATGTGCGGGACGATATGCCAGAGGCGGAATTAGTACGCCAGGCGGTCGGCGACATGCCCGCGAATGGCGGGTCCTGTGTCTGCGCGCCGGATGGCTCGTTTCTGATGGAACCCTGGGTCGGGGAAACCGGCCTGAAATATGTTGATCTAGACCCAGCGCGCGTGCGGGAAGAACGCCAGAATTTTGATCCTGCCGGCCATTATTCCCGCCCGGATGTGACCAAGCTTATCGTCGATCGAACCCGTCAAAGCACGCTGGACATCGCCCCCACGAAAGGGGGGTGAATAAATATTCATCTATGGTTCAGCGCCTGATCGCGACTTAGCTGTCCGTCGCTTTAAACCAAGCTACGGATGGGAGATTATCATGAGCAAGCGTGAAGCGCTGATTGAAAAATATATTGAGCAAGTTGAAGGAAAGCTCGGCCTGAGCGTTGATGTCGATCTCTTGCGCAAAGTGACCATTGGCTGCGGCCCAACCATTTATCGCCGTGATAGCAGTACGGTTGCCGCGTCAGACCCGAAGGAAGTCGCGACGGTTAAACAGAACTTCCTGATTAAGAAATTAGGATTGATCGACAATAAGCGCACCGATGAAGGTTTGCAGAAAATCCTCGATATGTATGGCGCAAAATGCCGGACAAAATATCGCGCGGTCGTCTATTATTTGCTGACAAAAGAATTTGGCCGGGAGTCTGTCTACGACAAGTAGAGGGGGCCAAATATGTGGGACCTAGCCTTAGCTGGGAAAGATGCCCTCCGGCTGGAATATCTCGGTCGGAGGGCATTAGTTTTTTTAAGCGCGATAAATGCGGGTTATTCGGCGTAACTGGCCTTATGGTCTTCGGTCACGCGTGAGGTCTGTCGCGCTGTCAGTGTTTCCAAGCGCCGCATCAGCGGTTCTTCCAAGAGGTCGAGTTTTTCGCGCCTGACGCCGGTTTCCAGTTCCGTAATCGGCCGTCCCGTATTGGCGGAAAAATGCATCCATTGATCGCCAGACTGTTGCGGCCAGTTTGGCAGATTGTCACCGTTCGGATTGCCGTTTCGGGCAAAGTTCGCCCAATAGCTCATCATGGTTTCTGTGAGGGCAGCATCGTCTTCTGTTAGACCCAAAACTTCTTCATGGCTGTCGAAAACAAAGGGAATTTCAGCGGCATGAAAGGCGCCAATCGTTTGCTTGTCTGACGGCGGGACGCGGGACCAGAAATAGGTCCAACTGGGCTGGCCCGTGGCGGCGTTCTGGCGCGCGGCATAGCGGATATTCACGCCAAAGATTTCATCGCCCATCCACTGTGTGCCATGTTTGTCCCAATCCTCATGCAGTGGATAAAGTTCAAGCAGGCGATCCGCCCCGTTCGGGAATTCTTGCTGGAGACCTGCCAGAATTTCCTCACGCGGTCCCGGTTCGATTTCTTTCTGATAGATACTCGGCTGCCGCTCATCAGGAAAGAACAGCGTGCCTTCATCAGCATTATAGCCCGCCAGCATCGGCACGGCATTGATCTGTCCGGTCTTGAACGCGACGCCAACATTGAGCGGGAAGACAACCCCGTCGCGCACATGGTGGAAGGCCTCGTCCGCGAGCGGCGGTAGATTATCGCGGATCATTTCCGCGGGCAAAGCGCGCAGCTCTGCCGCGGTCGCATTATCAAGCCCCAGGGCTTCGGCGACGCGCACCCCATTGGCATGCCCTTCCGGCCAGCCTTGGCCGTCACCTTCCAGTTGACTCAGGTGATAGGTCGACGCGCCGGATTGTAGGATAGCGCGGTGAAACAGGCCTTCGGCGAGCGGCGTGGCCATCAGTTCCGTGACGGACCAGGCGCCTGCGCTTTCGCCAAAGATCGTCACGTTGTCCGGATTGCCGCCATAGGCGCTGATATTCTCGCGAACCCATTTTAGGGCTGCGATCTGATCCAGCGTGCCATAATTACCCGACACGCCGCGCGGATCATCGGCGGAGAGCGCAGGATGAGACATATAGCCAAAGGCGCCCAAGCGGTAATTGATCGTCACCAGAACCACGCCTTGCTCCGGCAGGGCATTGGCCTGGTAATAGGAAAAATCGCCCGACCCGAATTGATGCCCGCCGCCATGGATCCAGACCATGACGGGCAGGTCTTGCGCGTCCACAGGTGTGCGAACATTCAGGTAGAGACAATCCTCGCTCATCGGCGAGGGCTCTTGTGCGGCGACAACGCGTTTAATCGCAAAGCTCTTCACTGCGCTCAAACCATGCCCATCGATAAGCCGATTGAAAAAACCGTCTTCTGTTCCGATCGGCTGCATGCAGCGCGCGCCAAACTGGCTGGCGTCACGTGTCTCTGACCAGTTAGCGGCGGGCTCCGGCGCCGCCCAGCGTAAGTCCCCGACGGGCGGAGCCGCAAAAGGCAGGCCATTATAGCTCGCGATCTGTGCGCTCTCCGCGCTCAACACGCCCTGCACCGGCCCTTGCGGCGTCTGCAGAATGTCAGTCGGCTCCAATTCTGGCGGCGCACTGGAACAGGCCGCGAGCAGGAGTGTGGTGGTGAGGAGGAGAGGGCGTAGCATAATGTTTATACGGGTGGACTAGCTGTAAAAGCTCACGCCTTCAGTGAGGCTCACACGGTCGGTCCGGCACTTATTCGCTGGGTGGTCGCTGGCATAGCCGAAGCTCATGCCGAACAATATGCCTTGCTCTTCGGGGATGCCGAGCATGTCTTTGACGGGACCGGGGAACTGGCCGAGTGCGCCTTGCATAATGGATTGAATGCCGCGCTCTTCCAGCAGCAGCGAGAGCGTCTGCGCATAGATACCCATATCCACCGCGCCCATAATGCCGAGATATTTTTCCATGCAGAAAAAGACCCCGTGCGGCGCGCCAAAAAATTGCCAGTTGCGGCCCATAGCCTGCATCCGGGCGGGCTTATCTTCGCGCGCAATCCCCATGGAATTATACAGCGCCATAGCGCTGCCCCACTGACGATCCTTGTGAACGCCTTGATAGCGCACGTTCCAATCAAATTCGGGCCGCGGGCCTTTCCCGTCCATCACCTGGGACAGCATGGCGGCACTGACTTTGTCTTTCATCTCGCCGGAGACGACATAGACATGCCAGGGTTGGGTATTGCAGTTGGACGCCGCTTTAAGGCTCGCGGCAAACACCTCATTCAGCACGTCTTGCGGGACGGGGTCGGGCTTGAAGCCGCGCACGGAATAACGGTTGTCGAGAATATCGGGTAAAGCAGTCATGCCCTCGCCCTAGCGCGGGTTTTTTCGCCGCGCTAGCCTAGAGGGGTAAACAGACCGACCTGATCAGTCCCGTGATAAGCTTCTAGCGGATGACGTTCATCACCGCTGTCAGACGCGTGCTCATGGTGTCGACGTCTGCAGCAGCGACATGGCCTTGCTGAGCGCTGATCTGCGTACACTGCATTACCGCCATCAGATGGTCCGTGTAAACGCGACCTCTGTCCATTGTGGGCGTGTAAAAGCCTTTGCGGATGGCGGTTTCATTTTCGGCGATCATCGCATCGACTTTGGCCTTGTCCCAGCCAAAGGCTTTGGATTGGGCGTAGGTCTGCTCCATCCCATCCGCGACAACGCCGCGAAGCGTCGTGCCATAAGCATCCAGTGTTTCGACGGCTTCGCTTTCCGTCTCGCCTGTGAGGCGGTCATCGGCACTGACGGCTTTGGACAATTCTTCGGCATAGATCGCGCAATTGCCGGGTTGGTTTGTGTTGGCAGAAGCGAACGCGGGAAGCGCGGCAGTGATCAAAAATGCGGATGTGAAAAGAAGCGGTTTCATAAGTCCCTCAAAGTCTGTTGCGCGGCCTCTAGCGCGTGAGGCTAGCAACGTCCCGTTTTTTATTCAGACAATGCGGGCCAAGCCGCTTCCGCCGCCTTCAAGCCGTGATAGCGCGGTTGATCAATCAGCAGCCGCTCCATGGCGGACAGTCGCAAATGATCGAACAGCTCAGGTGAGCGCCAATCCAGTGATCCGTCAGCAAGGCCGTCATTCAGCTGATCCGGTCTTAGCTTTAAGGCTTGCAAGCGTCCCCGCGCTCGCATGGCAAACTCGCGGCCCATCTGCGCCTCGCGTTGCAATTGGTTCAGTAAGTTGGCGGCGATGCGCGATTGGAAAAGGGCGCGGCCTTTCGCATTTGGCATGACCTCGCCGGCATTCCATTCGGCCAGAGCCGTCATCATTTCGCGTAAAGAGGTCTGCCCAGCGGGGAAGCGGGTGTCGGGCACGTTGATGGCTGGTAGGGGGGCGGCTTTCACACCGTCTAGTTCTTGCAATAAGAGCAGCAGGTCGATTTCCACCTCGCTGATCCGGCGTCCGATCGCGGCGCGCTCTAACGTCCGCTCCCGCCCTTCGCGCCAATCGGCGAGCATAAGCATACAGGCCGAGCCCCAGAACAGAGTGGTCAGGACGCGCCAGAACTGAAAGCGGTCCCGGTCAATGGTGCGGCCAGAGGCTGCTTCATAGGCGGCCAGAAAGGGCTTCAAATCCCCAATTCCGCCGACGATTTTCTCCCGGCGTCCAAACCGCCAACTCGGCGCGCAAATATAGGCCAGGTCCTGGTGAGGATCGCCACGATGCGCGATCTCCCAATCTAAGACGCCCGTCAGGCCCGTTTGATTGATCAGCAGGTTCCCCATCCGGAAATCGCCATGGACGAGGACGGGGGTTTCAAAAGGCGCGGGGCAATGATCCTCCAGCCAGCGAAAGGCGAGTTCAAAAATGGGACGACGTTCACCGAGATTTTGGTAAGCCGCGCGGTAGCCGTCGATCAGCGCCCGTGCGCCCGCTAGCGGGAGATCGCGGGGTAAACTATCCGTCG
>CAWUKE010000031.1:0-16229 GCA_963922935.1 uncultured Alphaproteobacteria bacterium
GGAAGGGCCTGCATAGCCGCATTCGTGATATAGGGCGGGTTGGATAAGATCGCGTCAAAACCCGTTTCTTCAACATTTGCGAACCAGTCTGAGTGTTGCAGCGTTAACCTGCTGGTGACGCCGTGCGTTTCCGCATTGCCCTTGGCTGTGGCCAGTGCGGCAGAATCGACATCTGTGGCCAGCAATGTCGCGTCTTCGCATTCGGCAAGAAGTGTAATCGCCAGCGCCCCCGATCCTGTGCCGAGTTCGAGCGCGCGTGGCGTATCATAACGCGAGAACGCCTTAAGCGTGGCGAGCAACAAGACTTCCGTGTCACCGCGCGGGCTAAGCACATTTTCGATCGCGAAGCGCCGCCCGTAAAAATCCCGCCAGCCTAAAATTCGATCGACAGGTTCGCCGCGCAGACGACGCGCCGCAGCGTTTTGCAATTGGTCCAACAGGTCGGTGGCAACGAATACTGTACCTTTCGCGATATAGTCTGCGTAATCTAAACCGCTTAATCCCAAAACAAGCTCAAGCGCGTCTTCATCGGCAAAAGGCAGGCCGGCCTTGCGAAACTGTTCCGCCAGAAAACGTTTCGCCGACCGATAATTCAAGCCGCTATAAGGCGCAAAGACGGAAGAGGGTTCAGCCATGAGCGTGTTTAGGCGCTCAAGTGCGGCTGTAAGGTACGCCAAAGCCGATCCAAATCTTCGGGACGAGACAAAGAGTGATCGCCGCCTTTGACCAGCGTATAGCTGACATGTTCGCTCTCAATTTTGTCTAAGATGACGCGCGAGTAAGCAGGCGGGACAACTGTATCTTGAAGACCTTGTAAAATATCAATCGGGCAATGGATCGGAATTGGGGCGTCGAGGATTTGCCGCGCGCGACCATCTTCGATGAGAGCGAGGCTATAGGCATAAGGCTCGTCATAGTCTGACGGCTCAAAGACAATGCCATCCTCATTGAGCATCTGTCGCTTATGATCATCCCATCCCGCCCAGACCATTTTCTCCGTGAAATCTGGTGCTGGGTTGATCAGGACAAGAGCCTTCACGAAGTCTGGACGATCGAGGGCAGCCAGCATCGACGCCCAGCCGCCCATGGAAGACCCAACAAGGATACAGCCATCACTGCCAAATCGATCAATCATCGCCACGGTGTCAGAGGCCCAACGGGAGATCGTGCCCTCTACAAAATCTCCTCCACTTGCGCCGTGGCCGAAATAATCGAAACGGACAAAAGCTTGGCCAAGCTCCGCGCAACGCTCATGCAGAAAGACGGCTTTTGAGCCTTCCATATCGCTCTTAAGGCCGCCGCACCAAATGACGGTCGGGCCGCTACCCTCTACGCGTTTATAAGCCAACGCTGTGCCGTCATGGTTGAACTGTTCGATTTGGCTCACTAGGGGCGCTCCTATGTCGTCGCCGTCTTCATACAGCGTCTTGCAAGTCCTGCCAGCCTTGGATGCGGGTGGGGTTGAACGCACAACACTCGAAGTGGCTGATGCACTCGTCCAAGCTGGGCATGAAGCGCATGTGGTGAGCGGCGGCGGACGCATGGTGCCAGAGCTGCTGGGCCTTGGCGCAAAGCACTACACCATGAATGTTGGGTCAAAGCGACTTTTGACCTTCCCGTGGCGTGTCGCGGCGCTGCGGCGGCTGATCCATCTTACGGGCGCAGATATTGTACATGCTCGGTCTCGTGCGCCGGCTTGGGCGGCGTGGCGCGCAGCGATTGCTGAAAACGTCCCGTTTGTGACGACGTATCATGGCATCTACAATGAGGGATTTCCGGGCAAGCGCCGCTACAATTCGATCATGGCACGCGGCGACATCGTGATCGCCAATAGCGTCTTCACAGCCGAGCATATTCAGACGACGCACAAGACCCCCGAAAGTCGGATCATTACGATCCCACGCGGCGTCGATATGGACGTTTTTGACCCGGCCAAAGTCTCTGCTGAGGACGCATTGCAGAGACGGCGGTCGTGGCGCGTGCCCGATGAAGCCACACTTGTTCTGCTACCCGGGCGACTGACCGGGTGGAAAGGCGGTGAGGTGGCGATTAAGGCGCTGGCGGATTTGCCTGAGACCTATCATCTGGTCTTGCTGGGTGACGCGCAAGGCCGGGACGGCTTCATCGCCACATTAGAGAGCTTAGCGACAACGCTCGGCGTTGCGGACCGTGTCCATAAGCCCGGCCATGATACAGATATGCCGACCGCCTACCGCGCGGCAGATATCGTCATTTGCCCTTCAACCGATCCGGAAGCCTTTGGCCGAACAGCCGCCGAAGCCCAAGCGATGGAACGACCTGTTGTGGCGAGCGCCCATGGCGGAGCGCTCTCCGTGATTGCTGATAAGACGACAGGCTTGTTAGTGCCTCCGGAGAACGTTTCGGCCTTAGTGCAGGCTATAAAAATTGCGCGGGAGCTCCCTGAAGTCGGCGCAATCGGTCGAGCGCGCATTGAGGATCAGTTCTCTAAACGGGCGCTCCAAACGGCGACTTTGCGCGTTTATTCGGACTTAATTCGCCAAAAGGCACAGTAATTTTCCGATTCAGGCTTGCCTTGCCGCTTGAACCCCCGACCACAAACGGCCATATTGCGGCGCGCCACACTAACGGCTCATAGATATGAAAGAGAACGACCATCGCTAGACGACCTCATGCCGCTCAGCCGGCCAAAAAACCCAAAGGCCCGCGGATTAACCGGGACATTACCGCCCCGCGCGTGCTTCTGATTGCTGAAGATGGGGAAAAGCGTGGCGTTGTGCCAATTGCTGAAGCGCTTGCCGAAGCGCAGCGCTCAGGTCTGGATTTGGTTGAAGTCGCCCCCGGCGATACGCCGGTCTGCAAAGTTCTCGATTACGGTAAAATGCGCTTTGAAGCGCAGAAGAAAAAAGCCGCTAATCGTAAGAGCCAGCGCACCAGCTCGCTTAAAGAAATCAAAATGCGTCCGAATATCGATACGCATGACTATATGGTCAAAACCAAGAAAATGGCTGAATTTTTTGACCGCGGAGATAAGGTCAAAGTTACGGTCCGTTTCCGGGGTCGCGAAATGGCGCATATGGATCGCGGCATGGATCTGATGGGCCGCGTGAAAGAAGACTTTGAGGAGATCGCTAAAGTCGAGTTTGAGCCGAAGACGGAAGGCCGTCTCATGGTTATGGTGATGTCTCCGCGCTAAAGTCTTTTTGTGGTCTTTTGCCGCTACTAATCAGCTCTTTTAAATAAAGAGATGCGCAGGCGTTTGACGTGTCTGCGCATCACGCCTGGCCATCATTTGCACTGGTGCAAAGGGGCAGGACGGCAGACCCGATGGCAGACACGTCGTATTCAAAAGAATACACCCTTTAGTTGCATATTTAAGTGAAGCGTCTCTTAACTATGGCGGCTTACTTGTGCAGTTTAACGCTGCCCGGTCTCAAACCCGGCAATGTTCACCAGATGCACAACGAGCATGAAACCCACGGCGATGGCGAGCAGCGCGATCGGCATCCACGGCATGCGATAGGGTCGGATATCCGTCTTTTCTTTGAACCGTCCACGAATACCTGCGACTGCGAGGGCGGCGCAAATGATCAGCCCTATTATCGTCAGGATGAGGTCGGTTTGCGGGTCCATGCGGCGGGCTCAAGTCGGTCAGTGTTTATCGGGCGCGCGCCCGTAACACCATGTTCCGTCTTATGCCAGTAATAGGGTCGAGTGCGCAGCTCCCATAGGGCCTGGATGAAAGGCGGGAACAGCAAAAGCCAATATAGCGGCATGCCCAGGACAGATAAGAGTAAACGCGGCTTACCCATTCGGACCGCTCCAATGGCCCCGACCATCATGCCGCAGGCCAGACTTAAGCCCAGCGCCGTGAGGTAGATTGGCGCGACGCCTTCGCTGACAATCCCTGACATCTGTGCAATGGACCACAGAAGAAACCCAAGCATGACGGGCGCGTAAAAGGCGATAGATAGCAGGGATAAACCCAAGGTCAGCTGTAACATTAAGGCGCGTCGCCAGCCCCCTTGCAGCGGGCTCTGCATGTGGACCTTCCAGGTTTGGATATAGCCCTTGATCCACCGAGAGCGCTGCTTGAACCACGGCCTCAAACGGTGGCAGGCCTCTTCTTGTGTGGGTGGGCTGATAGACCCAATCTGACCGCCATCTGCAGCGAGGCGAAAAGCCAGATCCGCATCTTCTGTGACATTATACGGATCCCAACCGCCGACCCTTTCTAAGGCGCCGCGCCGAATATGATTTGACGTTCCGCCGAGAGGGAAAGGGAGGCCTAGCCTGTCAAAAGCAGGGATCAGGACGTGAAATAAGCTAGCATACTCAAGCCCAAATTGCCGGGCGAGCCATCCATCCGACATATTAAAATAATCTAGCGGCGCCTGAAGGGCGACCCAAGCCGGGTTCGCTTGAAACGCTCTAGCCGCTGTTTTGAGCTGCGCGGGATCAGGCCGGTCCTCAGCATCATAAATGGTGACAAGCTCACTTTGGCTACGCGCCAGGACATAGTTTAGGGCGCGGGGCTTGGTTTGGGGTTCACCGCCTGGCCGAACGGGCGGAACGATCAGGGTGCGAAAGGGTGTAACGGATAAGGCTTGGGCTGTTTGACAGGTATCCGGGTCATTGGCTTCGCAAGCAAAGACAATGTCTAGCTTGTCGTGCGGATAATCGAGGCAAGACATGGCCTCGATGAGTTGTGGGACCATATGGGCTTCGCGAAATAAGGGGATGATGACCGTGTAAGTCGGCCAGTCCGTTTCGGCTCTGGTTGGATTGGCCGGCCGTTGTGAAACAAAGCCGAGAGATAGTCGCCATAACCCGAACAGAACGCTGACGAGGCTCATCATGACAGTCAGATGCCATATGCCGTGGCCTAAATTGGCATCGGTCATGACGCCCACACCGAGTGCAACAGCCAATAGGCTTGCCCCCGACCCAGCCGTCACAGCACCAAGCGGCCGGAGACTATTGGCCCGAGCGATTGTTTGCGCTTGTGACTCCGGTTTGGTTCCCGAAATCTCTCTCATCCCAGTTCGCTTAAAGCGTGCAATGGGCGCGGCTGCAAGATTGAACCGTTATCGAAACGTTATTTTTGAGCCGATTTGGCGATTTTTTGCGCCATTTTTACTGCGCTAACGAGATTTTCACTCTGTTTCACTAAGACGGCTGCAAAGTGAAAAGAGAGATATGTGGTGGTGACCCAAGCGCGCGCATTACAGACTGATGGTTTTATCCCGGCCCAGCCGCGTGGTGCTGAGAGGCGAGAGGCAGACCGAGAAGGTTTTACGGACTGGCGGGTAAATCCACGGACTTATGCCTTTATCGGGGCGATTTTTGATCCGCTTTCTCCGGTACAAACATTGGCTCGCGCAAAGTGGATGACCACCCGGCACGGCTTTCGCTATCTCGTGACCCCGAATGTGGATCACCTTGTGCGCCTCAATAAAGAACCGGACCTTTATCAACCGCTTTATGAAGCGAGCTGGTTGTCCGTTTGCGATTCCCGCATTTTAGAGCTTCTGGCCAATATGTCCGGCCTGCCTTTAAAAGCCGTGCCTGGGTCTGATCTGTCCCAGCAATTGTTCGATAATGTCATCACAGCCGACGATGCGATCACCGTGATCGGCGCCGATGAGGAGATCGTCAGGCGTGTCGCGACCCGATATGGTCTGACGCAGGTCCATCACCATATGCCGCCTATGGGTCTTCGGAATAAACCCGAGGCGATCGCAGACTGCGCACAATTTGTGGCCGATCATCCAGCGCGCTACGTCTTTATCTGCGTGGGCTCGCCGCAACAGGAAATGGTCGCAAAGGCCTGTCTGGATCGCGGTGATTGCGTGGGCCTAGGCCTGTGTGTTGGGGCTTCGCTTGATTTTATTGGGGGCCGGGTGCTGCGCGCGCCCAAATGGATGCAGCAGCTTCGACTGGAATGGTTTTATCGACTGATTTCAGAGCCCAAGCGATTATGGAAGCGTTACCTGCTTGAGGGGCCAAAGATCTTCTGGCTTTGGGCGAAATGGTCACTCACGACCAAGGATGCCAAGAAAGGCCTCCGCTAGCTCTTCATAACCGACGGTTGCTTGTCGCATCTCGAGCGACAGAGGCAAGCTGGCTAGTTTCGGCACAGAAAGTTCCAAATCACCTTCGCCAAACAGGTGATGCACCGTCCCGCATTCCGTGCAGATAAAGATCGACATATTCTCGACCCAGCCCAAGACCGGGATGTTTACGGCCTCGAACATGGCCACACCCTTGCGCGCATCAAGTAGAGACAGGTCCTGTGGGGTGGTCACAATCACAGCCCCATAAGGTTTGACATCTTGGGCTAGACCCAATTGCGGGTCACCTGTGCCCGGTGGCATATCGATCAAGAGCACATCAAGCGCTCCCCAATCGGTATCCCATAGCATCCGAGAGATCGCCCCTTGCACCATTGGGCCGCGCCAGACGACGGGATCATCATTTCCAGTCAAAAGACCGATGGATAAGGCTTTCACTCCATCCGCTTCACCGGGGATGATCAGGCGGCGGCCTTCTACCTCTCGAGTCCCGCGCTGACCGGAAATTCCCAAAAGCGTCGGCACACTTGGCCCGTGAACATCGGCGTCCAGCACTCCAACAGATAGGCCTTTCGCGGCCAAAGCGCGGGCAAGGCCGATCGTCACGGTCGATTTGCCAACGCCCCCTTTAGCCGATGCGATAGCGATGACGCGTTTGACCTGAGCGTCTCCCTGATAACCATCCGGACGCCGATTAGGGTGGGGATTGCGCCCGGCTTTGATATTGGCGCCACGCGGGCGCCTTGTCGACCCAACTGACGGGGCCGCTTTATGCGTTGTGAGCAAAATTCCAATGGCCTCAATGCCGGGCAGGTCGCTTAAGGCGGCTTCAGCGGCCTGTTGCAAAGCCAAGCCTTGCGCTTGGGTTACTTCGCTTGGCAGTGCGAAGATCACTCGCAGCCGTCCGTCTTGGTAAGTCAGATCAGTGAGGCGGCCCGCACTCACCACGTCCCGATCCGCCACGGGATCAGCAATTTGGCCCAGCGCTTTCAAAACGGCTGTTTCAGAATAAGCGCTCATTCGTATGACCCTGCCATTGATCCGTTTGCGTTTGGCGCAGTCTCTGCGCAACCGATTGAGAGCGTGCCATCAACAGAAAGTCGCAAAGGCGGCGGCTGCGTATTCTGCCCGCGGATCATTTTTTGATCTCTGACCACAGTTTCGAATGGCGTATCGGCGTCGTGAAAATGCAAAAGTAAGCTGCCATCATTCAGGCGGAAAAGATTGGTGACGCCTGCGGGAAGAGCGGTCACCATCTTTGCGGTTTGATCGCCATCTGGCGCTATCGCCCAGACCGCAGCGCTTTGGTAATTCTCAGGCATGCCCCCCGTAAAGATAAATAAGGTCTCCGGATGTTGTCCCAATGGAACAGGCGAAGCGGGAACAATAAAGTCGACGGCGCCTTGCAGTAAGAGCTGCGCAGACCCGTCCGCGTAATCATAAGCAATCAGCGATCCAAATTTTGGCAGGGTTCCATATCCTGCGAGCCAGCGGGTTCGCGCCGGATAATGGGATGTGAGCGCGTCTCGATAGACGGAGGCTTTGCCGGGAAGGCCCAGCGTTTCGTCTTCAAACGGCGGAAGTTGCGCAAGCGAAGGCACCGTAATCGGCGTTCCGCGTGTGCAATAGTCCGTTGGTGATCGATTGCTTATTAGGGCAGACCAGGATGCCTCGCGGTGACTAAACCGTCCCTGCAAATGTTGTTTGGCGAGAAACCGAATGTCATCGAAGGGGTGCTGCGCTAGCGCGGTTAGCTCTGATGTCCATTGACCTTCTGTCCCGGGCGTTAGAGCATTTAAGCCAGCACGCAGCGTCGCTATGTTTTCAGGGTCCTCAAAAGCCACAGAGATCAATGCCGCTTTCTCAGCGTGTGTTCCTTCAGTTCTCTCGAGGAGGAAAAGTGTCGATGGAATAATGTCGGGCACGGCGGTCGCGACCTCAACCCAGAGCGTGGGATTAAAGTTTTTGACCCCACCCGTAATGAGTTGCAAGCTGACAAATTCCGGATCATCTTTTGCGATCCGAATAATTTGATCTGCTATATTGGGGTCAATGGTGAAGAGGATATCCTGAGATAGAAGCGTCAACAAACCGGCACGCGCGCCGTCGCGCATTGCCTCAGAAATCCCTGGGTCCCGGGCTAGTTGATCTAGGCGTTTCTGATAGAAACTATCCTGCGTCGACTTAAAACGATCCGCTAGCAAAAGCCCAATCGACTTGGCGACGTCATAATCATCCGTCTTGCCCACGACATCCATAAGCGCATTCAAGGCCTCATCGGGGGAATGTTTATACAAGGCGGCGTAGGCGCTAGCAGCCGTCTTCTTATCGCCCGAACTGAGCAAAGAGACGAGATAAGGCTGCGCCGCGTCAGGGCCGTGCGTGGTGAGTAGTTTCACCATGTGTGGACTGGGATAGTCTTTGGCGAAACGCGCCACGGGCGCGAGCGGCAAGCGCCAGCGCCACTCAATCGGCCCGCCTTCGCTGAGATAATGACCGGCCAGAACCCTATGTTCTGACTGATCGGACAGCATAAGCATCGGGATAAGAACTGCGTTCAGATCAGCGTTACGCTGCCCTAGAAGTCTCTGGATCTTCGCGCGCCCGGCGGCATCATCCGCAACAGTAAGTAAACCCTTCGCAGAGTCCCCCGGGAAGCGAGCCATTTCGGCGGCTAATACCTTATAATCAAATTGACTGACGGTGTGACGCGCCAGAATATCGACGCATTGCTCCGCGCTCTGGCAGACGATCGCCTCATCAGCGCTTAGTCCTTCATCCGCAAAGACGGATGTAGCCAGGCTTAAAAGGCTCGCAATCGCTATGCCGAAATGAAGGGGTTTCATCAGGCGCTCCTTAGACGCCGCCAGAAATGACGACAAGATTTCAGCCCATGCGAAACGGTCCATTTGAACCGCTCCAAACTTTAAATTCAAACCTACAAACAAGCTGACATAGGCCACTTGTCACCTTTGATAGCCACGATTATAGGCACGCTCTCGCCGCATATGTGGCGAAGCATAATCCGTGCGTGGGGCGATTAGCTCAGCGGGAGAGCACTACATTGACATTGTAGGGGTCACTGGTTCAATCCCAGTATCGCCCACCACGGTTTTAGCTTTTACAAGCAGTCCTCTGTCCCAGTCTGTTTGCGTTACCCCTCAAAATTGATGATTATATCCGTCTCGATTTCTCGTGGGGATAGGCCTATTGGGGCAGCTGGTTGGGCCAGACTTTACGCTCGACGGTCTCTGATCGTCTCGTGACGCGCCCTTTTCTTATCATTCGATTGCAAAACCGCGCTTGAGGTAGCAAAAGATGAGTTCAGGGGAGAGGCTGGGCGGACAGGAATGGGCTACCGGTATAAAGCGTTCATCAGTTATAGTCATGTTGATGAGAGGTGGGCGTCTTGGCTACATCGTAAACTGGAACAGTTCAAATTCCCGCAAACTGTTTTGAACGAAACGGCGGGCCATACCGAAGGTCGCCATCTCTTACGTCCTATTTTCAGAGATCGAGATGATCTCTCTGCTGGGAACGATTTAGGGGCGAAGATTGAAGCGGCGCTTCGCCAATCAGAGAATTTGATTGTCATCTGTTCGCCAGCCAGTGCCAAATCGCCTTGGGTGGAGAAGGAAATTCTCTTTTTCAAACAGCAACACCGCGACGGTAAGATATTCAGCGTTATTATTGGTGGCGAGCCTCACGCCGGGGGCGATCAAGAATGTTTCCCTCAGGCGCTTCGGTTTCAAATGGCGCCAACAGGTGTCTTGAGCGACCGACCCGCGGAGCCGCTTGCGGCAGATCTGCGCGATAGCAAAGACGGAAAACGTCTCGGTCTTCTCAAGTTGATAAGCGGACTCGTCGATATCGAGCTGGATCGCTTAGTCCAGCGCGATCTGAAAAGAAATCGGCAACGCGTGATGGCGGTCACGCTGACCTCTGCGGCTATTCTGTCAATCATGGGTGTGCTGCTGGGCTTTGCCTTATCAGCGAGAATGGAAGCGGAAAAACGCCGCGATGTGGCCGAGGAACAAATCGAATTTATGCTCACAGATTTGAAAGATGATGTGGAAAGCGTAGGCCGAATTGAAATCCTAGATAGTGTCGTGCGTCGCGCCGAAGATTACTACCAGACCTTCACGCCAAGCTTGCGTAATGCAAAAGCGTTTCAGCGCCTCTCAAAAGCTAATTTGAGCTTGGGTGAAATCGCCTTAGAATATGGCCGTCTGACGGAACCGAAGCCTTTGGGTAGAAGCGCTCAAGACTATTTCGGCGATGCCTATACTCAGGCTCAACAACTCTATGACAAAGACCCGAACAACGCCGAATATGTGTTCGGTCTTGCCCAAGCCGCCTTTTGGCAAGGCCAACTGAATTTTTCTCAGTCTACAAAAGAGACAGCGTTTAAATATTTCACACAATATCAGGCGCTTTCAGACCAATTAACTCAATTAAAGCCGAATACTCTGGAAGCGCGTCGTGAGCGCCTCAATGCGCAGACAAACCTTGTCGCATGGAATTTATATTTCGGCTCCGGCCCGTCGGCCGTTCAAGGTATAGATCAACTTCTCCTAGACGGCGAAGCTTTATCAGACGACTATCCAGAAAGTGTAAGTTTTAAGCGTGAATTGGCGCAGATTTACGCCTGGGCTGCTGACGCGCAACCTCCTGAAAAGGTGGCATACGCTGTAAAACTCCGACGTCGCCAATTAGAGATCACGACCGACATCGCCGTGGCAGACCCGGCTAATCTGAGGCTCCAATCTGAGAAACATTATGCTGTGTCCGGCTTGGCCAAAGCGCTGATTCGCGCAGAAAATTTTGGCGATGCGATCGATACTATTGATCAAGCGCTACCGCAAAGTCGTTCCCTTTGGCGCATAAATCCCGCGAGTGAAATTGCAACGGGGAATCTGGCGATCCTACTGCTGCATAAGGTGGACGCCCTATGGCGCGCGGGTCGCGCCAGTGAGGCGGAGCAGGCACTTGCCGCTTATGATGCTCATCAGAACCGTTCAACAGCCGTTGTAGGGTATTCTGCGAATATCTTCTCAACCCTAGCGTCAGAGCGGTCCGACCTTGGCCGGAAAATATCTCAAACTAAATAAATCGCGAGTTGCAAGGAGATTATGATGCTGACGAAAGAACTGGTTCTTACCAAGTTTTCGAACGGAAATCCTCGGATAATTCGCAAGAAAGACTTTAAGGAACTAAGTCAGACGTTTGAGGAATATAACTTCAAATCGTTAGAGGTGGATAGCGGCGATGATGGTTATGTACCCGATCAGTTTCCGCCTCGCCTATGGGAATTGATACTAAACTCAGATCTGAATTTCAGTGTGTTGTATGACATGCGCGTGATAATTCACTTAGATATAAAAGCCTTTGGCAACCTTCGATTTGCGAAAAAATTTGAAAGGCCGCGCGGTACAAAACTACGTCATTGGTCAGATAAAGCTATGAGTATTGATGATGCTAGGGATGAAAAAGGCGTTTTAATTCGTTCAGCTAAATCGGCCAGTCAGTGTTTTAAGAACGCAAAATTCACGCCAGAAATTATCCAATTCGATTATGTAGGGCCGAGTCGAACGGGTGATATGAATAGCGGATATTCTGACGATTACAGGTTCGCCTATGACTTATACCTTGAAGATCCGAACCCAGGCGGAAAAGGCGAACGTCTTTGGATTGATCCTATCGTTGTAAACCATGGCACAAACCCCTAGAATGCTTTAAACGGCTAATCAAAGTGAATAGCCGTTTGGTCCCTGACATGACGCCTCGCCAACAATATGATGCTGCGATTGCGCAGTTGCGGGAAGACCCAAACAGTCTGGTCCATCAGCATCAGGCTGTTTTAGCGTTGGCGCGGGCAGGGTCCCTGACATTCGCTTTGCAAGAATATGAGCGCTACGGGTTGGGCCAGATTAAAGCCCATCCTGATCCGCAACTTTTGGAGGACGTGATATCCTTGCAAGGTCGCTTATATAAGGACCTTTATGTGACGACGTCTGGCCCCGCTGCGCAAGAGCATGCGCTGAACGCAGCGCAGTGTTATGAGGCCGCTTTCAAAGCGACGTCCGGATTTTATTCCGCGATCAATTCGGCGACTATGTCTTGGTTGGGGGGCGTTCCATCGACGATTGTCACAGCACGGGCCCGACGTGTTCTCGAACTTGTTGATAAATCAGTCCAAAACGGGACTGAAAATCAAACTGCTGTCAGTGATCAATATTTTGCCGAAGCCACGAAAGCAGAGGCCCTCTCGCTCTTGGGGGATGATCAAGCGGCACGACAGTCACTACGCCGTGCCTGGGATTGTGATCCCTTAGGCTATATGGCTCAAGCGTCGACCTTAAAACAGTTCCGAATGATGTCTGAAAAACGTGAGAAGCCCATTGCGTGGTTGGACGAATTCACGCCGCCCAAAGCGATGCATTTTGCAGGGCCGATCTTCCAGCATGATTTGTCAGCCCCAAAAGTGGATGATTTGACCCGGCGTTTGACGGATTGTGTGCAAAAAAATGATATCGGATTTGGATTTGGGGCTCTGGCTGCGGGATCTGATATTTTAATCGCTGAGGCCCTCCTGAACGAAGGGGGGCAGCTCCATGTCGTGTTACCCACTAATAAGGCAAATTTCGTTGACCAATCTGTAAGACCTTTTGGAGACCCTTGGGTCGACCGGTTTGAAGCCTGCTGGCAGGCCGCTACAAGTCATTTTGCATTCAATCCGGTCGAGACCGCGACTTTTGAAGACGCTATTCGCTTCTCGAGCGCTCTGGCTATGGGGCGGGCTTTACGTCACGCTGAAAACCTGTCGGTGACAGCCTGCCAAATGATTGTCGCGCCAAGTGGTGAAGGCGTGTCTATAACGGACAGGGACGCGGCCTTGTGGCGGCAGACAGGCGCCCCACAATTTAGCCTCGCGTTTCATAAGGAAGCCGCACCGTCCTCAAGTCCTTCGCCCGCAGATTTGTTGAAAAATGTCGTCTGTGTGAGTCAGGGAGACGGCGCTGCGGACATTGATCCAATTTCTACACTACAATCAAAACTCACCACACTGTGGGAGACATTGAAGACCTCTGGCGGTCGGTTTGGCCTTCACGCTGCGCTGGGTGAAGAGAGTTTAAATATCGATATCGTTCAGTCCCTGCGCGAGTCTGCGTTTTCCGATGGGATTTATGTGTCTGAAGCGGCCGCAAATCTTATCGCTCTTTTGGCCGGAGATCAGTATGCCTCCGGCTATATCGGTGAAACGGAGAGCGGCGTGCCGAGCTTTGTCTTGCGAACAAAAGGGGCGGCTTGAGGGTTTAACGGATATAGCCGTGTAAGCGATCCATATCCGGGATAATGATCGCTCCAACATGACGGTCTAACACACCTAGCTGGGTCATTTTCGTGACCGTCCTTGAAACCGTTTCGCGTGTGCTGCTTACGCGCAAGGCAACATTGACAAAAATAGGATTGGGTCGGACGACCCAAGACGAACCCGCTGTGCCTAATGGCGAGGCCATACGGGCCAGTTCAGCGCAAACCCGTCCCGGTGCCGATAGGGTGACAGCTTCGATCAGGCGCATTGTCCGATTATTGAGCCGTTCAGCAAAATCCCTATTCAAGGCGACCATGAACTCCGGATCGTCTTGTGCTAGGGCGTGAACGTCCTTTGTCTTCAACCAAATAATCGTTGTTGGCTCTGTCGCTATGGCTTCGATAGGGACAGAAGAAGGGGCAAAGCTTTCTGCAAGGCCAATAAAAGTCTCGGCGTGGAATTCATCCAGCCAGACGATTTGACCATTCGTGGAAATCGCTTGGGTTGTGACACATCCATTAAGAACGAAGCCGACTTTTTTAGCGCTTTGATCTGCCGCTAGAATAATGTCGGACGGGCTATAATGTTTTGTAACGCCAAGGTCTGCGCACGGGATCGATAAATCTCTGTGGCGCGAACGGTGTTCCACACAATAGCCTTAAGTCTCTCATCGCCTTATGCTTTATAGCGATAAAAAAGAAATAGCTAGGCGTGATTACTATCACGGATTGTAGTTTGTTTGTCCTACTCAGCGTGTGATGAGACTGGGTTCAACGCAAATTCGAAAGGCCTTGAAGGCATCGCCCAAGCTAGGGTTTCGATAAAGTGATTTATACAGTCGGATAAGCCGCGAGCGCACTATCGATTAGGCCCAGTAAGCGTTTCGTATCTCTACTGGGTAAAACATCTTGCGGTCCTGCGCCTGAAGCGACCAGACGCTCAGAAATTTGCTGATATAAAGCTTCACCAGACGGGGTGAGAAATAAATGCGTTCGTCTGGCATCTTTATCTGATCGTTCGCGGCGCAAATGTCCTTCGGCGACAAGGAAAGTGACGGCTCTCGACACGATCCCCTTATCCATCGGGGTCAGGTCGACAACGTCGCTCGCCGTGCGACCCGCTTGATCTGCGATCGCGACCAAGACCCGCCATTGCGAGAGGTTTAGATCCCCTGCGTCAGCGGCAATCTGTGCTGTATGCCGCGCGATGCGATCTGCAAGAACCGCGATTTTATAGAGCCAGTTCTGGTCTAAGGATTGTGGGGTCTCCACACCTAGGTCTTCTGACGCAGCGATTGTCACGGTCTCCATTTAAAGACTGTGACATAGTTTTCGCCAAAAAACTAGTTGTAATCGCAACTAAATGGCCTTAAGTCTCCCGCAGACTTAAATTCTTGAAACGAGGCGTGTGATATGGCTGATCTGTTTGAAAATCCGGCGGGATTAGATGGGTTTGAGTTTGTCGAATTCTCAGCGCCAGACAAAGGTATCTTAGAACCTGTGTTCGAGACGATGGGTTTTACCCATGTTGCCAATCATCGTTCGAAAGATGTGCAGCTTTGGCGGCAAGGCGGGATCAATCTGATCACCAATTATGAGCCCAAGTCGCCGGCCTTTTATTTCGCGCGGGAACATGGGCCATCAGCGTGCGGTATGGGCTTTCGTGTCCGTGATGCGGTCGCGGCTTACGCGCACTTACTCGAAAAAGGTGCGGAGCCTGTTGATGTGAAAACCGGCCCGATGGAGCTCAACATTCCCGGTATTCGCGGGATCGGCAATTCGATCATCTATCTGGTGGATCGCTACGCCGACGAGGGACAGGACGGTCTGTCGATCTATGATATTGATTTTGACTATCTGCCGGGCGTTGAAAAATTCCCTGAAGGCTGTGGGTTTAAGCGCATCGATCACCTGACCCATAATGTTTATGGCGGCCGGATGGCCTATTGGGCGCAGTTCTATGAGACGCTCTTCAACTTCCAGGAAATCCGCTATTTCGACATTAAGGGTGAGTATACGGGCCTGACATCCAAAGCGCTCACCGCGCCAGACGGGAAAATCCGTATTCCGCTGAACGAGGAAGGCGAAAACGGCAAAGGCCAGATCGAAGAATTCCTGCGCGAATATAATGGCGAAGGTATCCAGCACATTGCCCTGATCTGCGATGATATTGTCGCGGCCTGGGACAAGCTCAAAGACCTCGGCGTGCCGTTCATGACCGCCCCGCCAGAGACTTACTATGCTATGCTGGAAGAGCGTTTGCCTGGTCACGGCCGAGACGTCGAAGCGCTGCAAACGCGCGGCATCTTGCTCGATGGAACGACCGAAGGCGGAACACCGCGCTTGCTCTTGCAGATCTTCGCCGAACCGCGTGTGGGTCCGGTCTTCTTCGAATTTATTCAGCGCGTTGGTGATTATGAAGACGGTTTTGGGGAAGGGAACTTCAAGGCTTTGTTTGAAAGCATTGAGCGTGATCAAATCGAACGCGGTGTGCTGGACGTGGGTGCGAAAAACCTTGCCGTCGTTGGCGCGAAAGCGCCGGAGGACGCATAAGAAATCATGGCTGATCAAAAAATTGAACTAAGCCCATTGCAGGAAGGCCTTGCAGGCGCGGTTATAGGCGCTGTGATTGGCGGCCTCCTTCTTCTGTTCGGTCTAATCGCAGCGCCAACGGCTCTCGCGATTGCCGTCGCTGTGGGCGCAGGGAGTTTGTTTAACGGCTGGCGGCGCGGTCGAAACAAAGAAGGATAATGCTATGAGCCAAGTCCCTAACCTCAAAGGCGTTCACCACGTCGCTTACCGCTGTCGCGACGCCAAAGAAACGGTGGACTTTTACGAAGCGGCGCTCGGCATGGAATTCAC
>CAWUKE010000032.1:0-16130 GCA_963922935.1 uncultured Alphaproteobacteria bacterium
CCTTTCATAACATCGACCATATCTGTGAACTGTCCAGAACATTGCAGCGCCACATCACAGCCCGCCTGGAGCGCAGCGGACGTCTTTTTGGTCAAACTGTTCCCGCTTAAGGCCTTCATATCCAAATCGTCGCTCATCAATAAGCCTTGGAAGCCAATCTGATCGCGAATGACTTCCTGAAGGGTTCGACGCGACAATGTCGCAACTGATTCCTCAATACATGTGTACACAGCATGCGCCGTCATCGCCATGGGTGCCCGCGAAAGGCTGTGGAACGTTGCGAAATCGGTCTGAACCAGCGTCGCAAAATCGGTGTCGATTTGTGGCAAAGCTTTATGGCTGTCGACTGTCGCGCGACCATGCCCGGGAATATGTTTTATAACCGGCGCAACGCCTCCATCCATCAGACCCGCCATAGCCGCATGCGCAATATCGATGATTTGATCGACTGACGCTCCAAAAGCACGGTCGCTAATGATAGGGTCTGCGCCAGGCTGAGGCAGATCAAGAACAGGCGCACAATTGGCTGTAATCCCAACCTTTCTTAGATCATCCGCTATCAGCCGATGGCCAAGATAGGCTGCTCTGCGACCTTGCCTTTTGTTCGCCTCATAGATCGAAGCGTAGGTCGAGCCGGTTGGAAAAACGCGCCAGTGCGGCGCCCGAAGCCGCTGGACACGTCCGCCTTCCTGATCAACGAAGATAAGAGCGTCGCGGCCCACCGCGTCCCTTAGAGAGGCACAAAGACGCCTCACTTGCTCAGGAGTTTCAACATTTCGCTTGAACAGGATGAAGGCCCAAGGGTCAGCATCCCGGAAGAAAGCCCGCTCATGCGCTGTCAATTTCGGTCCGGACAGTCCCAATATGACAGCGGACGGGGCCACGCTAGCGCCGCGTTACGAAGCAGGCCTGACCCGCCGCCTTTAGCTGATCACAAGTTGCAGCGGCTGCAGAGCGGTCCGCAAAGCCGTCTACCCGCGCCCGATAGTAAATGCCTTTTTCAGCCAGATCGACCCGACGAATATCCACCCCGTAATTGGCGAGAATAGAAGCGTTTTTAGTTTGGATATTCGCGAAAGTCGCTTCGGCCTCGGCCTGCGTCCGAAGACTGGCAACCTGCACCACCCAATCAGATCCGCCATTGGAAATTGACGCGACTGCGGCAGGGGCTGGTTGGCGCTCTCTCGGTGTTTCCCTGGCTGGCGCTGGTGTAGGGTCTGACTGGACAGGCGGGGCCGTATTGACCTCTGTTTGAAGGCCAGGCGTTTGCGCTGTCTGCGTGGGCGGAGCCGTTTCTTCCTCAGATGATGAAGTGGAGGCTTCGGGCAATGCTATTGGCACTTCAGGTGCCGGTAAGGTGACAATATCTGTGCTGGGCTGCCCTCCAGACATGACATCGAATACTTCTTTATCTTGATCTGGGGTCTGTTTGCCTTGCGCATCTTCGGGCACAATTTTGAAAGGTGTGTTTTCCGCTGTAATCAAAGGCGGGTCCGTCCGGGCGCGTGTACCGGGCTGATAAAGCTTCATCACAATGAAGGCGAGCGCCAGTAAAATCCCAAAGCCAACAACAAGCTTTATAAGCCCTGCCCGTTCCGAGCTTTCATGTACGTCGAAAGGCTGAAGACGCTCTGACGTCTCCATGGTCGGGTTAAATTCGGGGGTTGTCCCGCTCATTGCCTATCCTCTCTCGACCGCGCCACGCCTAAATTGTGCGAATCGATAGCCTCTTCACCTTAGCCTCTGCGCCACTTTGGGGCGAGAGTAAGGAATTGGTGAGGAAAGTTAACCGCAGGTTACCAAATCGATTGGCGCGAACACCTAGCTGCCTAAATATCCGGTCGCTGTGAAGAGCTTCTTGTGCAAAGAAATGGCATAATTGTCAGTCATCGCACTGATATAGTCACTCACGACACGTGCGGTTTTCACCTCATGCGGGCCGGCGGCTTTCGCCTGTAGCTCTGTTGGCAGGATCGTGGGATTGTTGATGAACATTTCAAAGAGCTCACCCACCACACGTCCAGCCTGCGCCATCATCCGATTGACAAGATAGTGGCGATACATGCGCTTCATCAAAAATGCGCGGAGAGGCTTTTCTTTCTCCCGGAACGCATCAGAGAAGTCACAGATTGCGCGCGGTAAGTGGCGTATATCGTCTGGGCTTTTCGGATCATACTCCTCAAGCCTGTTTCGGGTCTCCGTCAGCACATCTGCAACCATTAAGCCAATCATATCCCGCACCGCCTCATGAATGAGGCGATCTTCGCTCACATCCGGGAAGCGGCGACGGACATCGGCAAACGCTTCGCCCACAAAGGGGACGTCCATAATATCGGCCACACTAAACAGTCCCGCTCGAAGGCCGTCGTCAATATCGTGATTGATGTAGGCAATATCGTCAGAAATGGCCGCAACCTGCGCCTCTGGACCCGCATAAGTATGAAGATCAAGGCCCTGATAATCGGGAATAGAAGTCAACGCCCAAGGCAGGCTTTTGTAATCCGCCTCGCGGGTCACAACCGGACCATTATGCTTGGCAATCCCCTCAAGCGTCTCCCAGGTGAGGTTCAAGCCATCGAAGCCAGCATATCGACCTTCCAGTTCCGTCACGATACGCAATGTCTGCGCATTATGATCAAATCCTCCATAGGGCGCCATAGCCGCAGATAAGGCGTCCTCGCCAGAATGACCGAAAGGCGGGTGACCGAGATCATGGGCTAAGCTCAGACACTCTGCGAGGTCTTCATCCAAGCCCAAGACACGCGCGATGGAGCGGGCGATCTGGCTGACTTCGATCGAATGGGTCAGTCGCGTCCGGTAGTAATCGCCTTCATGCGCCACAAAGACCTGCGTTTTGCCTTTCAAGCGGCGGAAAGCGCTGGAATGGATAATCCTGTCCTTATCGCGCTGAAACGCGCTGCGTTCGCTCTCGCTTGGCTGGGCAATTGCCCGCCCCCGCGCATTAAACGGATCAGAGGCGTAAGGCGCGCGGGCCTGCCGTGTAGGTTTAAAGACTGTCACAGAAGACCTTTCGACATCTTTCGATTCGGACTTTATGCGTTATATAGAGCTTATGACCGAGACTGCTACTGAAACCCCTGTCACGCTCTCTGCCTCTGCAGCGCAACAAATCAATGCGATCATGGCCAAACAAGGCGTTGATCGCTATCTCCGTGTCGCTGTCGAAGGCGGCGGATGTTCGGGCTTTTCCTACAAGTTCGATTTTGCCGACGAAAAGAATTCGGATGACCTGCTGTTAGAACGTGACGGCGCAAAAGTTCTTATCGACGAAATGAGCCTTGAATTCCTCGCCGGATCAGAGATCGACTATGCAAGGGAGCTGATCGGCGCAGCCTTTAAGATCAACAATCCGAATGCGACCGCCAACTGTGGGTGCGGGACCAGCTTTTCGATTTAAAGTTCGACTGCATCGAACTGGACGTTCACAGGTGCGTCTAAGCGCTGGCCGCCATCGTCAGAACAGCGCGGTAGCCTGGCTTTGTCTCCATCTTGTCGTGATAAGCCGACAGCGCTTTGTGTAGGCGCGGCAACTGCCAGCACGGCACGAACATATAAGCGTGATGTTCGACGTGATAATTCACCCAATATGGCGCGATGAACAGGCGCGTAAGCCAATTCGTCTGAGTAGTCCTGGCTTCTGTCAGCACATTCCCGTCCGTTGTCGTCAGCGCGTGTTCAGCAATGTTCCGAAGCCGTAGAACCGCCATAAAGACAGTTGCGAGCGGCAAGAGCCACAGGACAAGGTACATCCAAGCGTGACCCGTTACTGCAAGTGCGGCGAAAATAACGATATTGGTTAGAATTGTTGGCAGGAGCGACGTTTTCTGAAACGCCTCCGTTCCGGGTGCTTTAATGTTACGCAAGTTCGCCAGTCGAAGGCGGAGAAAAGTTTGTCCTGTGAGGTCCCTGAAAAACTTGCGCCACAAGCTGGACTGGGTCACCGGGAATTTCGCTGACAGAGGCAAATCTGGATCTTCGGCCTGCTGCGTGTGGCGGTGATGCTTCAGGTGATAGTGACGATAGGCCACCATATCGCCTCCATAGGGCGCACCGAGAAGCCATTTGCCGACAAATTCATTCAACGCTTTCGTCTTAAACAAAACGCCATGCGCCGCATCATGCATTAAGATCGCCATACCGTGTTGTCGCGAGCCCACAATCAGAATAGCCAGAATAATCGTGACGGGGTTTGTCCAGATCGCTACAATAGCCCAAGCCCCAATAATCATACCCCACACGTGGAGGGTTAACCACGCGCCCCATAGATCAGAGCGTCGCGATAAGGCTCTAACCTGCTCACGGGGTAAAAATGTTGCCGAAGCTCCCATGACGCTGAAAATGCGCTCTCAGCTTTCCACTGTCAAACAGAGCAATATTTCATCACCATCATGAACAGCACGATTAAGCGCCCTCAATCAAGGCCAACCACTCATCTTCAGTCAGGACGGTCACACCAGCGGCTTCCGCCTTTTTTAGCTTACTTCCCGCGCCTGGACCAGCCACTAGATAATCGGTCTTCGCTGATACGCTGCCCGACACTTTTGCCCCGAGGCCCTGCGCGCGCGCCTTGGCCTCATCGCGGGTAAAGCGTTCGAGTTTGCCTGTGAAAACGACGATCTTACCCGCCACCGGACTATCATCAGAAACGCGCTCTGCGTCTTCGACGGTAATCTGCGCCAAAAGTTGGTCTAGGGCGGCATGGCTGGTTTCACTATTGAGGAAATCGTGCAGGGCGCTGGCCGCCGCCTCTCCTATACCGTCAATGGTCAACATCTCATCTTTGGAGGCGCGGGCACTTCCTTCTAAGGCAGACCACGACCCGAAGTGCCGTGCCAACAGATCCGCATTGCCCTGCCCGATATGGCGCACGCCGAGTGACCGAACAAACCGCGCAAGCTGAACTGTTCGACGCGCGTTGATCGCTTCGAAGAGAGCCGTCGTGGACGTCTCTCCATACCCTTCGCGATTTTGGAGTTTGAGCGCATCGTTTCTCGCCTCGAGTGTAAAGATGTCGGCCGGTTGTTTTACGATGCCATTTTCAAAGAAATCGACGATTTGACGTTCGCCAAGACCGTCAATGTCAAAGGCCGGACGACTGACGAAATAGATCAAATATTCAAGGGCTTGCGCCGGGCAGCTCAGGCTATTGACGCAACGCCGGACGACATCTCTTTTACCTTTATCGTCTTCGGCGCGAACCGCATCCGCTCCGCATGACGGGCATGTGTGAGGATAGTTAAAGGCTGGGCCACCTCCGTCTTTCACAACCCGTAAAATCTGCGGAATAACATCGCCCGCCCTCTGAACCTCGACCATGTCCCCGGGCTTGACGCGGAGACGTTCAATTTCGTCCTCATTGTGCAGCGTCGCTTTTGAGACCAAAACGCCGCCAATATTGATGGGTGTGAGGTAAGCGAGCGGCGACAGCGCGCCTGTCCGCCCGACATTGATTTCAATGCGTTCGAGCATCGTGACCGCTTTTTCGGCGGGGAATTTATGGGCGACGGCCCATCGTGGCGCGCGCCCGGCAAAGCCCAATCGCTCTTGCCAATCCAGTCGGTCCACTTTGTAGACAACACCGTCAATATCATAGCCGAGGTCTGCCCGACCCTCTGCGATGGTTTGGTAATGAGAGATCAACGCTTCAACGCTTTCGCATGTTTGCGTCAGCTGATTGGTCTGAAATCCCCAAGAGGCCAGTTTGTCAATCGCCTCCGACTGGGTCTGCGCGAAAGGCGTGCTGACATCCCCCCACGCATAGGCGAAGAACCGCAAGGGACGAGAGGCCGTCACGCTGGGATCGATCTGGCGCAAGCTGCCTGCCGCCGCGTTGCGGGGGTTCATATAAAGCTTCTCACCTGCCGCGTCTTGCGCGTGATTCATGGCGTCAAACGCGGCATGTTCGATATAAACTTCCCCGCGCACCTCCAAAACGTCTGGCCAACCTGACCCTGATAAGCGCTTCGGGACATCATCCAGTGTTCGGAGGTTTTTCGTGACGTCCTCACCGACCTTTCCGTCACCGCGGGTAGCGCCTTGCACCAGAACCCCATTTTCATAGCGCAGAGCCGCAGAAAGGCCATCAATTTTGGGCTCAGCAGTAAAAGCCATTGGGCTAGCGGCCTCAAGCCCTAAGAACCGTTTCGCTCGAGCGGCGAAGTCAGAAACGTCCTCATCGCTGAACGCATTGCCCAGGCTTAGCATCGGTACTTTATGGGCTATTTTTCCGAAGCGACCGGACGGCTTAGCCCCGACCGTCTGTGTTGGGCTGTCACTTATTTTCAGTGCGGGATAGAGGTCCTCCATCGCGCGTAGTTCCATCCGCAACGCATCATATTGCGCATCTGTCAGCGATGGCGCATCATCTTGATAATAGGCCGCGTCCGCAGCTCTAATCCGAGCGACCAAATCATCATAGACGGATTGTTTATCGTGTTCAGACGCTGTCATCGGACCCATGGAAATAGTTGCACGCTATGAATACGCGCTACGTCTAAAATGTCTTGCCAAAACTTGGCGTCATCCTGCCATAAGGTCACGCGCCGCCGCACGCGCACTTTCTGTCACACTGTCGCCAGCCAACATCCGCGCAATTTCCTCTTCGCGTTGCGATTCGGAGACAGCGTGAACATGCGTGTTGGTTTGCGACCCAAAGGAGGATTTTTCGATACGAAACTGATTATCTGCACTCGCTGCCACTTGCGGGCTATGCGTGACAACAAAGACCTGAGACGTTTCAGCCAGGCGCGCCAGACGGCGGCCCACAGCCGCAGCGACAGCTCCGCCCACGCCTTGATCGACTTCGTCAAAGACCATGACGCTTTCAGTCTTCGCAGCGAGAGCCACTTTAATGGCCAAAGCAAATCGCGCCATTTCCCCGCCAGACGCGATTTTATCTAAAGCGCCGAGCGGCGTGCCGGGATTTGTGGAGACCGTGAACCTGACGCGGTCTATGCCGCTTGCTGTCTCTGGACCGTCTGTAATGTCTGTCACAAATTGCGCGCGCTCCATCTTGAGCGGTGGCAGTTCGGTTGCGACAGTTTTGTCGAGCTGACGAGCCGCTTTGCGACGCGCCTCAGATAATTGGCGCGCGACCTTATCATAATGAGACTTCGCTGCATCACGAGCCTTCGTCAGGGTAAGGATATCTGCTTCCACCGTTTCGATAGAGCCCAACTCCTCAGCGAAGGCGGCCCGCTTTTCCAAAAGCCCGTCTATCGGCACGCCATATTTCCGGGCTGCCGCCCGCAACGCAAAAAGGCGTTCTTCAACCTGCTCCAACTTCCCCGGCTTAACGTCGAAGGTTTCTGCCGCATGGCCGACCGCGTCGCGCGCCTCTTGGGTTTCTAAAAGCGCCCGCTCTAGCGCTTCAGAGGCTTGGCGCAGTGCCGTGGATGCCTTCCCCTCGCCCTCGCCGATTTTGGTGCGAACGCGCTCCAGCCCCGACAACGCTTGGGTGAGACGGGCTTCGAACTCCCCGTCTTCACCGAGCGTGTCTTGCGCTGCGGTAAGTTCTGTCAGCGCCCCTTCTGCGCCTTGCAAAAATCGGCGTTCTTCTGCCAATTTTTCCTCTTCGCCTTTTCGGGGGTCCAGACGGTCCAATTCCGCAATGGCCATCTCGAGAAATTCGCGATCTTCGCCCGCTTTCGCCTGACGCGCCAGAAGTGCGTCGAGCGCCATCTGCGTTTCGCGGCGTTTCGCGAACGCGTCCTTCACGGCAGCTAAGGTTTTGTCATATCCGCCAAACCCATCGAGACGCCCCAAATGTGTATGAGGGTCCAGCAGTCCGCGCCCGTCATGCTGGCCATGGACTTCGAGTAAGAGCGACCCGAGCTCTGACAAGACCTTTACGCCAACGGGCTGTTCATTGACGTAAGCGCGGGAGCGGCCCTCCGCGTTGACCACGCGGCGTAGTCGTAAGTCCTCGGACGGATCACCCTCAATATCGTGCACTTCCAAAAATTCCCAAACAGGGTGGGTCTCGGCCAAGGTGAAGCTTGCTGTCGCGCTGGCTTTTTCTGTTCCCGCGCGCACAAGACCACGATCAGAGCGTTCCCCTGCTGCCATACCGAGCGCATCCAAGAGGATAGACTTCCCCGCCCCCGTCTCGCCCGTAAGGGCGGTTAACCCTCTAGTGAACGTCAGATCGAGACGCTCAATAAGGACAACGTTTCTGACGGACAGGCCACTTAGCATGGCACAGGGCTTTCCTTAGAAGAGACGATCGCGCAGGCGTTCAAAGTAAGAGCGATCAGGTGCGCGCTCAATTTCGTCGTTAAGATCAACACCGTAACCTTGTAGGAGGTCATAACTGTCCTGATACCATGCACTATCGGGGTAATTATAGCCTAAAACCGAACCAACCTTACGGGCCTCACCAATCACGCCAAGCGTGACATAGGCTTCCACCATACGGTGCAGCGCTTCTTCGACTTGGCTCGTCGTATCATATTCACGCACAACATTTTTAAAGCGGATGATCGCGGCCAGCGGCTGATTTTGACGCAGGTAGAAGCGGCCAATGCTCATTTCTTTGCCGGCCAGGTGATCGTGCGTCAGCTCTAGCTTCAGGCGCGCATCCCGACCGTAATCACTGTCGGGGAAACGGCGTACGACTTGCTGCAACGCATTTTCGGCATTTACCGTCGTTTCCTGGTCCCGGCCTACATCGTAGATTTGATCATAATAGTTCAGCGCAATGAGGTAGTAAGCGTAAGGGGTCGAGTCGCTGCCCGGGTGTAAGCTGATAAACCGCTGTGAGGTTACGATACTGTCTTCATAATCCGCGGAACGGTAAGAGGCGTAAGCGCTCATTAGCAGCGCCCGACGCGCCCATTCCGAAAAAGGATGTTGGCGTTCGACCTCTTCGAATAGGAGCTTCGCACGGTCCCAATTCTGACTTTCGATCTGTTCGAATGCTTCTGAATAGATGATTTCTGCGGGACGCTCGACGTAAGCAAGCTGCTCACGCGTGTCGCCCCCAATGCCAAGCGTTGAGCAGGCAGACAGGCTTAAGGCCGCAAGGATCGGTAAAGCCAGATGCGAAAGTTTCATTTTAGCAGTCATGCAGAGCCCAGATGGCAATTCAAGGAACGGACTCAGCCTTTAAGCTGAAGTCTCCTCGCCCTTTAGCGAGGCTGCTTAAACCGTGAAAGTGAGAATCTCTTAAGGCCGCAGTTAAATTTGCGAGGGCACTAGGCGGGAATAGCCGTCAGGGGCGTGCCACCGGACCCGCGGCGCCCGATTGGTAAGCCCATCATGGCAACAAGGGCTTTGGAGCCTGGAAGCGCTTCATAGGTCCAGGCCTCTGGATCAGCGAAGAGCGCCGTCAAAAGATCATGGTTCAGCCCATGACCCGATTTATAGCTTTTTACATGCCCTAAGATCGGACCACCTAAATAAAGATCTCCCATGAGGTCCAAAGCCTTATGTCGGACAAATTCATCATCAAAGCGCAAGCCGCCGGGATTTAGGACATGCTCACCGTCTACCAGGACGGCATTATCAAACGACCCTCCCTGCGACAGACCCGCCGCTTGCAAAGCTGCGACTTCATGCTTGCGTGCGAAGGTCCGCGCGGACGCTAATCTATCGCGAAACGCCCGTACATTTGGGGAGATGCACACTCGCTGACGGCCGATCGCAGCCTCTTCAAAGTCGATTGTGACATCAAGTTCTAGCTGATCGCCGGGCGATATACGAGCGAAACCGCCTCTTTCATCCCGAGCCTCAACAGTCTTAAGGACCCTAATATATCGGCGCGGCGCGGCTTGACGCTCAATACCAGCCTGTTCGATCAGCTTCAAAAAAGGCTCGGCAGATCCATCGAGAGCCGGCAATTCCGGTCCGTCGAGATCGATCACCAGATTGTCGATGCCCGCTGCCGATAGGGCCGCAAGGAGATGCTCAATCGTGGAGACCGAAACGCCGGCGGCATTGGCGATTGTGGTGCAATTCCGGACGTCTGTGACCGACTCAGGCCCAATCGCGATGACGTTATCGCGATCTATAATGTCGGAGCGCCGCATCACAAGGCCGGTATGTATAGGCGCGGGATGCAATCCCATCACGGTGTGACGACCACCATGTAAAGATACACCCTCTGCAAAGGCAGCTTTCTTTAACGTGGATTGGCGACGCACATTTGTCATATCTTTATCAAGCTAGGTAGAGATGACACCCATTTGCAACAAGCAACGCTACGTGACGCTATGTTACGCCACCGGATTAAGCAGGCTAAACATCGGATTTCGCACAATAAAAAACCTGTCTGCCCTAAATCCGGCAGACAAGTGTTATTCAGGGTGTGGCCTTCGTGAGGAGTAAAAAAAGCCTAGCGATTCTGGCGACGCAAAAAGCTTGGAATTTCTAATTCATCTTCTGCATCTAGGCCGAAGAGGTCGCCAGATGTCACAGGTGTCTGGCGCACGGGTTCTGGTTTGGGCTTCGGCGCAGGGGCGCGGCGGCTCTTAAGCCCCCACAACCCAAAGGGACGGCGCGTGGCTGGAGCTTCGACAGTTTCTGGAACAGCAGGAGCCACAGGCTCTACAGGAGCGGCAACAGGCTCAGCCGCGACTTCAGCAGTGACAGGCTGCGCTGATCCCCCTTGAACACGAGGCGGATAAGCCCGTTTTGTTATTTCAAAAGGCGGCGGCGCATTCACGGTGACAGCTTCTTCCTCTTGATCGAAGCCGTATTCTGTAAAGGCAGCGCGCGCTTCCGCTTCGGCGCGTTCATGCGCACCCAGTTCGACAACGGGCGCGGCAGCGGGCTCTGGTGCTGGCTCACTTTTCGTAACCGCCACGGTTTCAGGACTAAACCGTCCTGGCTGTTCAATGCGGTGGGCCGCATCCACACCTGTTGCCACGACTGAAACGCGAACAACGCCATCGAGTGCGGGGTCTAGTGCGGAACCGACGATAATATTGGCGTCTTCATCCACTTCGCCCCGGATCATGCCGGCAGCTTCATCGACCTCGTAAAGTGTCAGATCATTTCCGCCTGTAATATTGATCAACACGCCGCGAGCGCCCTTTAAAGACACATCGTCAAGCAGCGGATTATTAATAGCCTTCTGAGCGGCTTCGACAGCCCGACTTTCGCCTGTGGCTTCACCCGTGCCCATCATGGCCTTGCCCATTTCGTCCATAACAGTGCGAACATCGTTAAAGTCGAGATTGATCAATCCGGGCACGACCATCAAATCTGTCACACCACGAACGCCGGAATAAAGGACCTCATCGGCCAACTGGAACGCATCAGCCATCGTCGTGCGCTCTGTCGCAACACGGAAGAGGTTCTGATTCGGAATGGTGATCATCGTATCCACAGAGGAGTAGAGGTTCTCAATCCCCTTCTCCGCTAGGTTCATCCGGCGGGACCCTTCGAACATGAAGGGTTTCGTGACGATTCCGACCGTTAGAATTCCACGTTCCCGAGCCGCACGCGCAATAACAGGCGCTGCGCCGGTGCCCGTACCGCCGCCCATACCTGCGGCAACAAACAACATATGCGCACCGTCAAGATGGGATAGAATTTCGTCGAGGCTTTCTTCGGCAGATTGTTCACCGACTTCTGGTCGCATACCCGCGCCAAGACCTTGCGTGATCCCTGAGCCCATCTGGACGCGGCGGTCTGCACGAGACAAGGCCAAAGCTTGCGCGTCAGTGTTCGCGACCACAAAATCAACGCCGTCCAGACCCGCTTCGATCATATTGTTAACGGCGTTACCGCCTGCGCCTCCGACGCCGATGACGACGATACGCGGCTTGAGTTCAGCGGTTTGAGGGACTTGAAAGTTGATCGGCATGGCGCAGGACCCAGAGCTATGGTCAATGTTTGGTTAAGGCCGGCATCGCCCGAAAGCGTTAACGTCCCGTTAGTCGCGATAAATTTCTGCTAATCTTTCGCAAACAAGCGCAGTATCGGCAGGGCGATATTCCCTAATTAGGCCGTTGCGTTCCTCGATTTTGCGCCTTACCGCGCGGCCATGAGCCATCCCGATCCATGCCCGCAAGATGGGACTCGCCCCTTGCGAATCGGACAAAGGGAATTTGTGGCTATGATGGCCGCAATTTTCGGCCTGCAAGCTCTGGGTATCGACGTGATGCTACCCGCCCTGGATGAAATCGCGGCCGCTTTTGAGCGCGGCGAAGGGAATGCGCAGCAGCTTGTTGTGATCGTCTTTGTGTTGGGCTTTGGCTTCCCGCAGCTCATTTGGGGCCCAGTCGCCGATCGTTACGGACGCAAAATATTGCTGCAATGCTCGCTGGTCGGTTACGCGGTCTTCGGCCTGCTTTGCATGTTCGCCCCAACCTTTGAGATGTTACTGCTTTTCCGCCTTCTCCAAGGCATCGCCACATCTGGAACGCGCGTCAGTGCCGGTGCGATCATTCGGGATGTGTCTTCGGGCCGGGCGATGGCGAGGATTATGAGCCTGGTTTTCACCGTCTTTATGATCGTTCCGATCATGGCCCCCGGCATAGGCGCCTTGGTCCTGATGGTTGCGCCTTGGCAATGGACGTTTGGTGTCCTGTCAATATTCGCGAGCTTTGTCTTTGTCTGGACAGCCTTTCGGCTTCCCCCGACCATGGGCGAGCCAAGGCCGATCAACGTTCAGAGCGTTGTTGAAGGCTTCCGCCGTGTGATCACAACGCGCGTCAGTTTTGGATATATGTGCGCCTCTGGCGTTGTCTTTGGCAGTCTTTTCGCCTTCATCGCGGCGTCAGAACAGATTTTTGACGATGTCTTTGACCGGGGTGACGCCTTCCCGCTCTATTTCGCAGGAATCGCGGCTGGATTAGCCGTCATGAACTACCTCAACTCCCGTGTCGTTGAGCGTTACGGCATGCGCCGGATCAGCCACCTCGTCCTATTTGTCTTTGTCATTACGAGCCTCATCAATGTTGGCTGGATGACCTTCATAGGAGAGGATTTCTGGCCATTTTATATTCTCTTTATGATCGCCTTTGCATGCTTTGGGATGATGGGAGCGAACTTCGCATCGCTCGCTTTAGAACCTATGGGAGATATCGCCGGAACGGCTAACGCGGTCTACGGGTTTTTCACCAGCACAGGCGCGAGCCTTATTGGTCTGTCCATCGCGCAACAGTTCAATGGCACCGTTGCGCCCATTGTGATGGGTTATGTCGCCTTGGGCGTAGCGTCGCTTCTGATCATCCTGATCACGGAAAAAGGGCAACTCTTCGGTGTTGGCGAAGGGAAGACGTCGGGCGGCTAAGCAATCGAAAGGGGCCGCGCTGGCGTATCCAAAGCAGGACAACCCAACGCTCTGGAGCCCTTTATGCCGAAGACTGACCGCCGCACCGGAACACGCCTGATGGACAGGCCGGAATATGACTCAAAGCCAAAACCCCTTGTGCGAACGTCCGATGTCAGCGTCGCCGATGCCGTCGCGGCGATGTCGGAGAAGAATTACGGCTCGGTGATCATTGTTGATGAGGGCGAAAAAGTCATCGGCGTCGTGACCGAACGGGACATTATGAACAAGTTGGTCGGCAAAGGTTTGGACGCCAAAAAGACCAAACTTGCCGACATCATGACTGAAAATCCCAGGCTCGCCCGCGAGACTGACGACATGATCGATTGGCTTCGGATTATGTCCAATGAACGGTTTCGCCGCCTGCCAGTCGTTGATGATCAAGGCCGCATCCAAGCCATCTTCACGCAAGGCGACTTCGTCTCTTACACTTGGCCAGACCTGCTTTATCAAATGAAGTCGATCGCAAAGGCGACGATCTTTAAGAACTGGTCCGCCATGGTGATCGTTTTTGGCGTCGGGATTTACACCCTTCTTCTACTGATCCTTATTTCAATAATGAATTAGGTGCCCGCCTATCAAAACACGGTAACAAAAAAGCCCGACCAGACGGCCGGGCTTTTTGTTTTGCGAGGCGTCGTGACTTAGGACGCTTTCTCATATTGCTCGGCATAGACTTTTTTAAGCTCACGCTTGAGGACCTTACCCGTGGCACCAAGTGGTAATTCATCTTGATAAACGATCTCATCCGGCATCCACCATTTCGCGCATTTCGCCCCGATGCAGTCGCGAATTTCGGTCTCGTTTGGTTGCTTCCCAGGCACAGGCATAACGATCAGTAGCGGGCGCTCTTGCCATTTCTCATGACGCACACCGATACAGGCCGCCATGGCGACCTCAGGGTGATCCATGGCGGCGTTTTCGACTTCAATGGATGACACCCACTCACCGCCGGATTTGATCACATCCTTAGAGCGGTCCGTGATTTCCATATAGCCATCGGGATGAAGGGCAGACACGTCGCCCGTGGCAAACCAGCCATCGTCGGTGAAAGCATCTTTACCTGCGCCTTTGAAATAGCCGGACGCAATCCATGGCCCGCGAACCTGAAGGTGGCCTGTGGCGACACCGTCTTCGGGAAGAATGTTTCCTTCATCATCAACGATCCGCATATCAACGCCGTAAATACGACGTCCTGCCATGAGCTTGTGTTTCACAGTCGCTTCGTAATCATCCGTATCTGTCGAATGATGCGGCGCATAAGTTGAGCCGAGCGGCGATGTTTCCGTCATGCCCCAGCCCTGCTGCATGGGAATACCCAGATCTTGCTCATAAGCGCGTAGTAGGCTTTCCGGCAGCGCTGATCCGCCTACGAGGGCCTTCTTAACCGTTGGAAGCTCAATGCCTTCCGCCTTGCAGTGATTATAAATGCCTAACCAGACGGTCGGCACACCCGCCATAAGGGTGACGCCTTCCTGATTGATCATGCGAGACAGGTTCGCGCCGTCCAATCCTGGCCCTGGCATGACCAGCTTCGCGCCCACCATAGCCGCCGAATAAACAAGGCCCCAAGCCGAGACGTGGAACATAGGAACGACACCCAGGATAGTGTCCCCGCCACCGCCGCCGATAACGTCCGTCGCGCACCCGGCCATGGCATGAAGAATTGTGGAACGATGGGAGTAGAGCACACCTTTCGGATCGCCCGTCGTGCCTGACGTGTAGCACAATGTGCAGGCTGTATTTTCGTCAAATCGTTCCCACGTGATCGTCTCAGACGCGCCCGCAATGAAGCTCTCATAGTCTTCGGCGAATGGAACGCTGTCGGGCTTGTCTTCTGCTGTGGTCAAGCTCACCCATTTTTCAACCGTGGGGCAGACCTTATGAATACCCGCAGCGATAGGCGCGAAGGTCGAGTCGAACATGACATATTTGTCTTCGGCGTGGTTGACCATCCAAGCGATCTGCTCAGGCTTCAGCCGTGGGTTGATCGTGTGAACAATCGCCCCGATGGAAGAGACGGCATAATAAATTTCGATATGGCGGTAATTGTTCCACGCGATAGTAGCAATCCGGTCGCCCTTTTGGACCCCAGCTTCAAGCAATGCATTAGCCAGCTTTCGCACCCGCACGGCGCAATCAGCCCATGTATAGCGATGCTCTGACATGTTTGTTTCAAGCGTGTAGATTTCACGTGTTGAATGAACTTTCGACGCATGTTCGATAAGGTCAGAAATCATGAGCTGGTGGCTCATCATAAGGCCTTGCATGGCAAACTCCCCGGTGAGTTGTTTAATCGTTACGTTTTTTAACGTTGTAGGGCGTTTGCGACAGGTGTTAACCGGGGTCAATGGGTCATCCGCCAACATTCGCAGACGTGATTGCCGCAGAACGCCGCATTGCCGGACATGCAATCGAAACCCCGCTGCTGCATAGTGAGGCGATTGATGCCATCGCGGGCGTCGAAGTTCATGCCAAAGCGGAATGCTTGCAACATGTTGGCGCGTTTAAATATCGCGGCGCGCGCAACCGTCTCTCCGCTATGAGCGAGGCAGAACGCCAAGGCGGCGTCGTTGCCTTCTCTAGCGGCAATCACGCGCAAGGCGTGGCCCGAGCCGCACGTGAGCTCGGTATTGATGCGATCATCGTCATGCCGTCCGACGCCCCAGATGTGAAAGTCAAAGGCGTCAAAGCCGACGGGGCGAGCATCGTCTTTTATGATCGCCTCACTGAAAGCCGTGAGGACATTGCCGCCGAAATCGCCAGGCGCGACGGGCGGGTTCTCGTTCCCTCTTTCGACGACCCTTACATTATCGCGGGCCAAGGCACG
>CAWUKE010000033.1:0-16023 GCA_963922935.1 uncultured Alphaproteobacteria bacterium
GACGCGGCAGCAGCTTCGAGGCGCAAGTCCAGTTCGAGCATGACCGCGCGACGCGCTTCGGCGACAAAAGCGCGGGGCTGCAGGCGGCGTGTGTAGGGGACGAGCGTGTGGGCGAGGTTTGCGACCTGCGCGATCACGTCCATATCCTTGGTCATGCGATCGACAATATTGGGCCGCAGGATTTTCACGGCGACCGCCTCGCCCGTTGATTTTAGTATGGCCTTATGGACCTGCGCGACAGAGGCTGCGGCGACAGGTTCTGACAGGCTGGTGAGGCGGTTTGACCAAGGCTCGCCCCATTCGGCTTCTAACATGGCTTCGGCTTTGGCCATGGGGAAGGGGGGCACTTTGTCTTTTAGGCGGGAGAGCCCTTCGGCAAAGACGGGATCGAACATATCGCCGCGTGTGGAGAGAATTTGCCCGAATTTAATATAAGCCGGCCCTAACTTTTCCAGCGCTTGCGCAAACCGTTCGCCCGGATTGTCCGAACGGGAGCGGATTGAAAAGAAGCGGGAAATCGCCGCCACGATTCGAACAGGCGTTGGAACGAAGGGCTCATATTCTTTCGGCACAAGGGCATCGTGACGCACCAGGACCCAAGCCGTGCGTAAAAGACGAAAAAATGTAGCCAATCTGCGCAGCATTGTCGCGCCTATAGCCACCGTCTGCGCCTCGCGATAGGGGCAAAAGCGCACGACGGCTTTGCACTTTGTCCGCTAAGTGTCTGACTTTGCTGAAAGTCTTTCTGACAGCGCCATTTCGTCCCCATTTTCCACCGCATTCGAGGGCAAAAAATCAGGGGCTTGCTTCCTTTTGCGGAATCAGTCCTTTAACGTTTTGTTAGGGACGATCTCACCACATGCGACACAATATCTGGTGTGTATCAGGGAAGACAATACAAGGGATAGATGCTAGGGCAGTTTCCCCTGTAATGAGGACAAGAGAGAAAAGGTAACGGGAATGGGTATTGTTGAGCCAATCAATGCAGGCAAATCGGGACTATTGATCCCGTCCCATACCTATAAGCCGTTTCGCTACCCTTGGGCCTATGAGTTTTGGCGTCGTCAGCAGCAAATTCATTGGATGCCTGAAGAAGTGCCTTTGGGCGAAGACCTGAAGGACTGGGCGACCAAGCTCACCGACGTTGAAAAGAACCTGCTCAGCCAGATCTTCCGCTTCTTCACGCAGTCCGATGTCGAGGTCGGCGGCAATTATATGGAAAACTACATGCCGCTGTTCAAACCCGTCGAAGTGCGGATGATGCTCAGCGCGTTCTCTAACATGGAAACGATTCACATCGCCGCCTATGCGCTCTTGCTCGAAACGATCGGCATGCCCGACAGCGAGTTTTCGGCTTTTATGGAATATGACGAGATGGTCGCCAAGCATGACTATCTCGGTCAGTTCGGCGTGGAAACCGACAAAGATATCCTAACATCTATGGCGGTGTTTGGGGGCTTTACGGAAGGGCTGCAACTGTTTGCCTCTTTCGCGATGCTGATGAACTTCCCGCGCCTGAATAAGATGAAGGGCATGGGGCAGATCGTAAGCTGGTCTGTGCGGGACGAAAGCCTGCACTGTGAAGGCATGATCAAGCTGTTCCACACGTTCGCGAAAGAAACGGGCGCGCTGACCCAGGATGTCAAAGATAATATCGTTGATTGCTGTCAGACTGTGGTGAAGCTGGAAGACAAATTCATCGACCTTGCGTTTGAGATGGGTCCGGTCGAAGGCATGACGGCGGAAGATATTAAGCGTTATATTCGTTACATTGCGAACTGGCGTCTGAAGCAGCTCGGCCTGCCAACGGTCTATGCGGGCGTGGATGAGCATCCGCTGCCGTGGCTCACAGAAATCCTGAACGGGGTTGAGCACGCCAACTTCTTCGAAGCGCGCGCGACGGAATATTCCAAAGGCGCAACCGAAGGCGATTGGCACGGTGATGACGGCGTGTGGAGCAAATTTGCCGCCTATGACGCCAAGCGCGCGATTGAGGCCGCTGAATAATCCAGCACACTTACGGCGCGGTATGTATCGCGTTGATTTGTCTCTAGGCAATTCCAGGCGGGCCTGATAGCGGCCCGCCTATGTCATTAATCGACCTCGACCAGCGGCTTCGCTCTTTTCAGACAGTTTTTAATTTCCGCGATTTTGGTGGATATGCCGCCGCAGGAGGGCAGGCTGTTGTCACGGGAAAGTTGTTCCGGTCGGCGCATCTGAATGCTCTCTCTGAAGCCGATATGGCAGATATCGACGCGCTGCCAATTGGCGTCATTACAGATTTCCGTCACGCCCCAGAGCGCGTTAAACAGCCCTCAAAATGGTCGGGCCGAGCGGTGGTTCTCACGCAGCCAGAGGCGGACGAAACACTGGATATGGCACCGCATGAAGCCTTTGCGCGCGAACGGCTCTACACGGCGGATGACGCACGGGACTATATGCTCGGCTCTTATGCCAAGCGTATGCATGATCCGTCCTTTGTCGCGCTACATCGCAAGGCTTTGCTGGAAATGGCGCATCATGACCGGGAAGATGATGGCGTGTTGGTTCATTGCGCCGCCGGCAAGGACCGGACAGGGACATTCGTCGCGCTGGTGCAAAGCCTTTTAGGGGTCAACCGCGATGATGTTTTAACAGATTATATGCTGACAGAAACAGCCGTGAATATTGAAGCGATCTTAGAGCCTGCTGCGGCGATGTATTCGCAGCGCTATGGACGCCCAATTTCCGCGGATGCTTTACGCCCCATGTTTGGGGTAGACCCAGACTATATCGCGATCAGCCTGGAGAAAATGGGCGAGGCCGATAAATATGCATACGAAATACTGGGCTTAAAGCCTAAACAGCTGAAAGCCTTGCGAGACCGTTACTTGGTAGGCGATTAATTGTTGTTGTCTTCGCTGTTGTTGTTTGCAACCTGGGTGCAGGTTGTGGTGCTGCCTGAACCTGAGCAGGTCATGACACTGTCTTCACCGGTACCGATTTCGACGGATTGAGAGCGGCGAGGCTTAAGCATGAACGTTTCGCGCAAGGTCACCGTCGGCGACAAAAACGATTTATTCTCGCCATTCACGTTACGCTTATACCCTAGCGCACTATAGTTATAAGCCACATTCGCGACCACAACGCCGGACGTCTCGGACAAAAGCTCCGATCCAAAATTAGCCGGATCAACACTGTTGAGCAGGGCTTTGTTTTGGGAATTGTAGATCGCTGAGCCAAGATTTGTGATGGTCCCCGATGAGTCCATTTCGTAGCTTGTAATCTCGATCACATATTGTGCATTGTCCTGAATCTGAGAGACTTGCAGCGCGGCTGCAAGGATATCGCCCATATCGGCTGCATCAACGTCTTCGACCTGCGCGACCATATCGCCGGCCACACTCGCTGAATGTGAAATTTGGCGATCGGCGCCCATCACGAAGGAAAGTTCCACCATGCCGAGGTAAAGACCAACAATCAATGGCGCAATGATTGAAAATTCAGCCGCCGCAATGCCGCGCTCATCTGCGCAGAAATCTGGGCGGGATTGTGTAAAAGCTGTCACGGGCATAGTCGCTAACGTCCTTTTCTCTTCCATCACGGCTTTAATTGCTCATGCTGGCAATTTCGGCGCTCAAATCAGCGTCACATGTACCAGAGACAGGGAAGGGCTCATTCCGAAACGCTGTCATAGCCACGATAATCCGACGACCTGATACAATTGGTGTGCCGCTGGCCGATTTCGTCTCAAGCCGTGTCAGTGTCGGTGGTAAGATGAGTGGGTAATATAAGGCGGCACGAACGGCGACGGGATCGCCCGCCGCATTTGCATCGTAAGTCCCATTCGTGACCTGCTGATTTGTGCTCGTGCCGTCTAGGCCGCCATCTGTCAGGCTCGGTACGACCATTTGGCGAAATTGCGGCTGTGAGAGAACATCAACGCGTAAGTTTGTCTGACAGTTCATCAGATTTTTCATCCGGCTACAGACAAGATCGCGGAATTCGTCTTCAGTCCCGCAACTTTGGTATTGGCCCACGCGGATAGAGCGCCCGGCATCGGAAACGGCATGGCTCAGCACGGATGACGTGAAGAAAACCAACGCCAGCTCAAGAATAGCGAAGATCAAAGCAAAAAAGATCAAAGCCACAATGCCGAATTCTATAGCTGTGGCTCCACGCTCAGAATACGCAAGCCTGCGGGCAAGCGTCTGCGAGCGTCGCTTTGCGCGGCCCCGGATACCCGTTTTCGTGACGGCTATTTTATTGTCTGAACACACCATTGTTCCCACACCCTTACACAAGGAGCGGCTGACCCTTTTACCACTCCTCATCGTTACAGGATAAGGAAGGGAGGTTTAAGCGCTGATAGGAAGTATGGTTAAGAACCTCTTAAGAGGTTTCGTGAGGTCTTTATATATATGGGCTTGTATCGAGACGGCTTTAATGCCGGCTGAGAATTAGAACCCGGCGTCTGTTGCTTCAAAGACACTTGTGTCAAGATCTTGAGGGATAAGGGAGCCGAATATTGAGCTCAGACCATCAGCTGCTTCTTCAGAGCCCGAGTTTTCGCCGACAAAGGTGTTATCGTCACCCAGCACAGGTGAGGGCTGGCAGTAAGGCGCGCAACTATAGCTGCGGCGGCTACCTGCGTTGAAAACACGGAGCCCATGTTCAGGGGTGACAGCGGTAACCTGAATATCGGCGTCCATGACGGTGTTGCCCATTGGATCGAGGATAATCAGATTTGTTTCACCAAAGCCTCGCCCAACCACAAAGATCATATTCTGGCTATGCACAGACACATCCGCGATTTGTGGATTGCCAACAATGATTGAACCCGCTTGGGCGGGCAGGCGAACAATTTGCGTTTTGTTGAGATCAACCCGAAAAACCTGATCGCTCGCCTCGGCTGTCTCCGCTAAGCCAAGACCGGTGCTCAGCAAGGCGCCAAACGCAAAAGCCAAAAGTGACGCACGGCGCATAAAGGCCTCCGAAAACGTAATAGGTTGGACGAAGCCAACAAGAAAATCCTCTCCCTGATAGGCAATTGAGGTGAATGAAGTCTTTATGCGGAGCGGCTAAAAATCGCTTTGTCTTTATATATATACCGCGTGAGGCTTTCATTACGGCCCTGAAATAAACCCCATATTTACCCTATCTCCCAACCCAGCATTAAATCCCGGTCATTAAACACAAAGTCAATCAGGGGCACCCCGAAGCGCGGAAAGCACGGACAGGGCCTGATCCAAACCGAGGGCTTTTCCTCAAAAACGCATACGTGGGAGTCAGTTATGCAAAACCTTATGAACAAATTCGTCAAAGACGAGTCCGGTGCAACAGCTATCGAATACGGCCTGATCGCAGCTCTGATCGCTGTCGCTATGATCGCTGGTGCAACAGCTATTGGTGACCAGTTGAACAAGAAGTTCGACGAAGTCGCTGGTGCTCTGGACAGTGCTGACAACAACAACACAACAGCTACGAACTCAGGTGCTTCTACAGCTTCCTAATCTAGCTTCTAAGCTGATCGCCTGAGCGAACAGCCACTAGACCGGCGGGGGCAGCATTGCTGCCCTCGCTTTTTCATTTTGTGGGAGGAACACAATGTTAAAGCGCTTTATTCGCGATGAGTCCGGTGCAACCGCTATTGAGTATGCTTTGATTGCGGCTTTGATCGCTGTCGCTATGATCGCTGGTGCCACCGCAATTGGTGACCAATTGAACAAAAAGTTTGACGAGGTTGCGGGTGAGTTGGATGCTTCATCCAACCAAAACACGACGGCGACCAACTCAGGCGCTTCAACAGCTTCGTAAGCTGATCAGTACCGAGTAAAAAGCGGGGCTTATAGCTCCGCTTTTTTTATGACTTCAGGGCGCCGCGTTGACTTGGTTTTAACGCTACTGAGCTAGAATCGTTCTACTATTTGGGAGAGACTTATGATCATTGCGATGATCGTCACGCTGATTTTTGCTGCCCCTCTCATGGCGGCGGCTTATACAGATTACAGCTCGATGAAAATTCCGAACAAACTAGTGTTGGCTTTGTTCTTTGCTTTCTTCCTGACACTCCCTTTGCATTGGCAGGGCCTGCCTGCGCTTGGAGAGCATCTCGGTATGTTCGCTGTCTTTTTTCTAGCCGGATTTACGATGTTTGCGCTCGGCTGGTTGGGTGGCGGTGATGCGAAACTGATGGCGGCAACGGCGCTTTGGTTCGGTTGGGCGGATGCGCTGCCTTATATTGTTTACACGACACTCTTTGGGGCCGCGATCGCTCTGTTCCTGATGTTTTCCCGCCGCTTTGCCCCCGTGAAACTGCGTACAAGTGCCTTTGGCATGAAGATTTACCAGGGCGATAAAGATATGCCTTACGGGATTGCTTTGGCGGCCGGCGCCTTATTTGTCTGGCCGCAGAGCCAGATCGGCCTATCTCTATTCATGTAAGTGCCTCTATTCATGTAAATCTGTCTCTGTTCATATAAATATGAATTCTAGATCTCTCTCAAAAGGCCCGCGCGATGGACGCGGCCTTTTAACATTCGATAAGACTTCAACCAGGCTTTGTTAACCATGCTTTAGAAGGTCTCCCCCTAGACGGGTAGTGAAACCGATTTGGGGAGCCTTCACATGGACAGACGCAGATTGATGCTGGCTGGCATCCTTGTCGTTGTGATGGGGGCTGTTTTCTTCCTGCTCAACGGTATGAACCAGGCACCTGAGACGCCCGTGGTTGCGCCGCAGGCCGAGGTTATTGTCAAGGAAGTCGAATATACTCGTGTTTTGGGGATTGTAGAGCCGCGTCAAAAGGGATCCCGCATTCGTGAAGGGGATCTGACATGGATTGATTGGCCAACTGAAGCTCTGACCCCGGCTCTTATTGTTGATGACCCAACGGCGGAAGTCCCGGTAACGGAGCAACTGGTCGGAGCCTTGGTCCGTGATCCCATTCAGCCCGGGGAGCCTTTGACTTATAGTAAATTCATTCGCGCAGGCGAGGCGGGCATTATGGCGGCCCTCCTAAAGCCGGGTATGCGCGCGACAACGGTTCGGATCAGTGTCGATACGGCGGCAGGGGGCTTCATTCAGCCCGGCGACCGCGTTGACATCATTTTAAAAGAGGTCCTGACAGGACAAGCCGTCTCTGCTGGCGGAACGGGTGGGCCAGAGATCAGCGCCAAGACGATCTTTAAGAATGTTTTGGTTTTGGCCATTGATCAGAGCTTCACAAATAATCCTGAAGGCGGCGCGGCGATCCCCGGTTCGACAGCCACATTGGAGCTCTCGCCGGAAGACTCCGAAGACATCATCGTTGCCCAAGATAAGGGTGATCTCATTCTTCTTCTAAGAGGCTTTAGCGGGGCGACATCGCCGGCACCAAGTCGTGCCGCCGAGCCGCGCGAGGATCAGGTTTCAGAGCCTCCATTAATGGTGTTCCGTCGCGGCAATGTTGAAACTGTGCAGCTGCAGCAGAGGTAATTATGAAAACCGACGCAAAATTCAGCCACAAATCGGCCGGTCTCACGGCTTTAAGTCTCGTTTTGGGGGCCTCCTTATGGTCTGCGGGTGCTGCTGAGGCGGGCAACCGATCTTACAGCGCGCTGGCGCAATCCACGGCTGCGCAATCTCATGTCGATGGGGTACGGATACAGTCGCCTGGGGAAGGCATTAACCGGTCAATTGTTCTACCGTTTTCCAAAAGCACGGTGGTGGAGCTGCCGGTCAATGCAATGGATGTCATTGTTTCTAACCCAGAAATTGTCGAAGCTGTTGTCCATACTGGCCGACGGACGGTCCTGATTGGCAAGGCAAGCGGGCAGACAAATGTCTATTTCTACGGTCATGATGGGCAGGAATTGCTCAATATCGATATTCGCGTCGAGCGGGATATTAATGGCTTAAATGCGCTCATCACCAAGCATGCGCCAAAAGCGTCTGTCACAGCACAGGCGATCAATGGCAATATCATGCTGACGGGATCAGTTCCGAATGCGCAATCGGCCCTAAAAGTCGAGCGAATTGCGGCCATGTGGCAAGGCACTGGCGGGGATGAGGGCGAGATCGTCAATCTTCTTTCCGTCGAAGGAAAAGACCAAGTCATGCTCAAGGTTCGCATCGTCGAGATGCAGCGCTCCGTTGTGAAACAGATGGGTCTGAACCTGAATGCTGTGGGTCAGTTAGGCGGTGGAACCGTTAGTCTTTTCAATAACTTGACGGTTGACTCCCAGTCAGGGTTTAATGGGTCGCTGGATTTCCAAAACGGCTCCGGTGGCGATCTGCAGTCCTTTGGCGGCGCGATCACAGCACTAGAGCGCGTGGGTTTAATTCGCACGCTCGCAGAGCCGACACTGACGGCTATTTCTGGCGAAACGGCGAATTTCCTGGCGGGTGGTGAGTTTCCAATCTTTGGCGGATCGACTGTCGATCCGACGACAGGTCAGGTGCTGCGAACGTTTGAATTCAAATCGTTCGGTGTGGCCCTCGGCTTTACGCCCGTTGTTCTGTCCGAAGGTCTCATCTCGCTCAATATTTCGACGGAAGTGTCCGAGCCTACGACAGAAAATTCCTTCCAGGCGGGTGAGGATGGTTTGAATGTTCCGGGTATCCGTGTTCGCCGCGCCAATACGGTTGTCGAACTGCCTGCGGGCGGGTCGCTTGTGATTGCGGGCTTGATCCGTGAAGAGGCGCGCAGCGAAGTTGAAGGTGTGCCTGGGGCCAAAGACGTTCCGGGGCTTGGGGCGCTTTTCCGAAACCGGGATAGCCAGTCTACACAGACCGAGCTCGTGATTATTGTAACGCCTTACCTCGTCGATCCGACGCATCCCGACAAGCTGCAAACGCCGCTCGATGGGTTTATCGCGGCGTCCGATAAAGAACAGCTTCTGCTGGGGCGCATGAACCGGGTCTACGGTGAAAAAGCGGTAGCGGAAGCGCTTCCGGGTCCCTTTGGGCATGTGGTGGACTAAGGTGGCGCGGAGTATGACCATGTCAAAACAATTGATTGTAAGCCTTCTAGCCAGTGCAGCGATGGGCTTGAGCGCCTGTTCAAGTGTTCATCAGGATATCCCGTCTTATCGACTGAACCCAACAACGGTCGCTGAAAGCGTCGAGCGCCTTGAGCTTTATGCGCGCCCGAACGGCTTAACCCTCTCTGCGAGAGATAAGAGTGCTGTCGCGCAGTTTTTACAAACTTACGCCGCAACAGGATCGGGTCCAATTTTTATAAACCGGCCTGCAGGGCATGGCGGTGGCTTGGGGGTTCAAGAAACTGACCAAATGCTGCGCATGGTTATGGCGGATATCGGTCTTAACCCGGCGGCGGCGCAAACAGGTGAGTATTATGTGCATCCGGGTGATCCGGCACCGGTTGTCGTTTCTTACAAAACCCTCCGAGCGGTTCCGCAGGATTGCGGGTATTTGTCTAGTGTCTCTGATAGTCGTCGCAATGGTGTGTCTCCAGAGTTTGGCTGTTTTCAGTCCGCAAACATAGCGGCCATGATTTCTGATCCGCGCCAGCTGATTGCGCCTCTTCCGCAAGGCACACCAAACGCCCAGCGCCGTCAGGTCATCTATGATCTTTATATTGATGGGGCTGGGACGGCTGCAGAGCGTCCGGCAGATCAGCAGCAAAGCTCGCAAAACACAGGCTAACGGAAAGCGCATAGAGAATGACACAGCCGACTCAGCCGCAATATCCTCACGAGGCCGCCGCCCGGCCCATGCCTGCGCCGCAATATCCCCACGAGGCCGCCGCGCGGCCTACGCCGTCGCCACAGGCTATGCCGCGCCCGATGCCGATGCCAGTTCCTGGCGCTGCGCCTCAGATGGCGCCTATGCCGCAGCAAGGGGGCGCGCCAGCCTACGCCCCACCGCCTGGTCAAGTGCCAGTGCAGCCCATGCCGAATCAAAGCCTTCCTCAAGGCCATGCGCCTGCGCAGCCCATGCCTGGCTATGCGCCGGCGGCTCCCATGCCTGCACCTGCAGCCCCTCTGCCACAAGTCATGAACCCGTCGGCGTCCGTTGAAGATCATGAAGGCGGTGAAAAAGCTCTTCCACACATTAGTATCCATGCTTTTTGTGATCGGAACGAGACAGCCGCTTGCATTAATGAGATGACGCGCGATTGGCGAATGCGTCGGCCGAATACAAAGATTTACATGGGTGGTCTTCAGGCTGCGATTGATTTCTACCACAAAGAGAACACGCCGGCTTTGGTCATCATTGAGAGTGGCATGCGCGGCGGGGAACTCTTTTCGCAGTTGGAAACGCTTGCCAGTGTTTGTGATGAAGGCACAAAGGTTGTCATCATCGGGGCAGCCAATGATATCCGTCTCTATCGGCAGCTGATGGATAAAGGCGTCTCAGACTATATTGTCCCGCCCCTTCATCCGCTAAATCTCATCCGCTCTATCGCAGAGCTTTATGCGGATCCTGACACGCCCTTCTTAGGTCGGGCGGTGGCTTTCTTTGGGGCCAAGGGTGGTGTCGGCAGCTCGACGCTGGCGCATAATATGGCCTGGGTTCTAGCCGAACATTTGCAGCAGGATACGTCCCTGATCGATCTGGACAGTTCTTGGGGGACAACGGCGCTTGATTTCGCTTATGATAGCGCGTCTGGGCTGGAAGAGGCACTCTCAGAGCCAGAGCGTTTGGATGAAACGCTGCTGGACCGGATCATGGTGCGTCACACGGCAAAGCTGTCCCTTCTGCCAACAGCGTCAAGCCTGAACACAAAGCCTGTTTTCGACACGGATGCTTATGAAGCCATCGTCAACGCTGTCCGTGGTATTAGCCCCTTAGCCGTCCTGGATGTCCCGCACTTCTGGGCGGATTGGACAACCAATGTTCTGACGACGGTTGATGATGTCGTCATTACGGCGACACCCGATCTGGCGAATCTGCGCAACACGAAGAACCTGATCGATTTCTTGCGCGCGCAACGCCCGAATGACCCAGATCCACTTTTGGTGATCAACAAGACGGGTCGCTGCAAAAATCCCGGCGATGAGATTGGGGTTGAGCAGTTTGGCGCCACAGTCGGTCTAGAGCCGTCGCTCGTCATTGGCTTTGATCCGGACACATTTTCCCGCGCCTGTAATGACGGAAAGATGCTGGCCGAAATGAAAGACGCGGCACCAATCATTCCAGGCCTTGAATATCTGGCAACACGCCTTCGTACGGGTCAGTTCGCGGCGCCGCCTGCGCCGGAAGGGAAATCCCGTTTACGACGCAAGGGCGGAAAAAAAGAGGCGGCAGAAGGCGAGAAAAGTAAATCGCTGATCGGCTCTTTGCTGCCGAAGAAAAAGAAAGGCTAAGCCGCCGTGTTCGGGAAACGATCCGATAATGCTGCTGTGAAGGCACCGGTAGAGGCCGCGCCAGCGCCGAAGCCAAAACCACAGCCCGCGGCCTCAGCGGCCCCTGCGCCGCAGCGCGTCGCACGATCGAACGAGCCGTCAGAGGAATATTACGAGACCAAGGCAACGATCTTTAATGCCTTGTTTGAGACCATTGATGTCTCTGCGCTTGCGGGTATGCAGCCCGACACAGCTCGCGAAGAAATCAGGACCATCGTTGATGAGATCATTGCGATCCGCAATGTCCGCCTGTCTGTTGCTGAGCAAAGCCAGCTGATTACGGAGATCTGTGATGATATTCTCGGCTACGGGCCGCTGGAACCGCTTTTGGCGCGGGACGATATTGCCGATATTATGGTCAACGGGGCCAAGCATGTCTTTATCGAGACAAGCGGCAAAATGCAGAAAACGAATATTCGTTTCCGCGACAATACGCAGTTGATGAATATTTGTCAGCGCATCGTGAGCCAGGTTGGCCGCCGCGTGGACGAAGCCTCGCCGATTTGTGACGCCCGTTTGCTCGACGGGTCCCGGGTTAACGTCATCGCGCCGCCTCTTTCGATTGATGGTCCGGCGCTCACCATTCGGAAGTTTAAGAAAGATAAGCTCACCCTGCAAAACCTGGTTGAGTTTAAATCGATCAGTCCGGCGGGTGCCAAAGTCCTGCAAATCATTGGGGCCTGTCAGTGTAATATCGTCATCTCAGGCGGTACGGGCTCTGGTAAGACAACACTCCTCAACTGTCTGACGGGTTTTATTCACCCGGATGAGCGGATCATTACCTGCGAAGACGCGGCAGAATTGCAGCTGCAGCAGCCCCATGTTGTGCGCTTGGAAACGCGACCGCCAAACTTGGAAGGCAAGGGGAAGGTCACAATGGCCGACCTTGTCAAAAACTGTCTGCGGATGCGTCCGGAACGGATCATCGTGGGTGAGGTGCGGGGCCCCGAAGCCTTTGACCTTCTGCAGGCTATGAATACGGGTCACGATGGGTCCATGGGCACGCTTCACGCGAACAGCCCACGCGAAGCCCTTTCCCGTCTTGAGTCTATGATCACCATGGGCGGCTTCTCGCTGCCTGCGAAAACAATCCGCGAAATGATTGTGGGTTCTGTTGATATTATTGTGCAGGCGACGCGCCTCCGTGACGGGTCTCGCCGCATCACGCACATCACCGAAGTGATTGGCATGGAAGGCGACGTGATCGTGACTCAGGATCTTCTTCGCTACGAAATGGACGGGGAAGACGCAGACGGCAACATCATCGGTGAACATAAAAGCACGGGTATTGCCCGTCCGGCCTTCTGGGACCGGGCGCGCTACTTTAATCTTGAAAAAGATCTCGCCAAAGCACTGGACGAAGCGGGCGGCTAGGGCATGGATCAACAAACCCTCATGGCTTTACTAGGCGCCGTCGGTATTGGCGCGCTAGGTTGGGTGTTGCTAGGTGGACAGGGTGGCTCGGCCAATAATTCCCGTGTGCGCGAGCTTTCAGGCCAGACGACATTACAAGGCACATTAAAGGCGAAACTAAAGCAAGAGGATGCGGGCGGATCTCGGCGGAAACAAATTGAAGAGACGCTGGGCAAAATTGAAGAACGGCAGAAACAGAAGAAAAAGAAAGCGCGCTCATTGCAGTCACGCTTAACCCAAGCCTCTTGGTCGATTGCGCCGCAAAAATTTATCCTCATCTCGGCTGTGATAGCGATCGTCGTTGCGGCCATTGCTTTTGTTCTCGGCGCACCAATTTTGATGACAGCGGGCGCGGCGATTGTTGTCGGATTCGGCTTTCCGCGCTTTGTCTTGAATTGGGCGATTAATCGGCGGCAGAAGAAATTTACCGATTTGTTTGCGGACGGCATGGACATTATTGTTCGCGGTGTGCGCACAGGCCTGCCCTTAGGCGACTGTTTAAAGATTATTGCCCATGAAAGCCCGGATCCTTTGGGGGAAGAGTTTCGCCGCGTTGTCGAAGGCGAGAGTATCGGTGTGCCGATCGAGGTCTGTCTGGAACAAATGTATGAGCGCATGCCGATTAGCGAAGTCAATTTCTTCTCCACTGTGTTGAATATTCAGAAAACGACCGGCGGTAACCTGGGTGAGTCCTTGGCAAACCTGTCTGCCGTGCTTCGCGGCCGCAAAGTGCTGGCGCAAAAAATTAAGTCGCTCTCGGCGGAAGCAAAGATGTCAGCCATCATTATTGGCGCGATGCCGATCGTCGTAGGTCTGCTTATTTCCATTCTCTCGCCAGATTATATGGCAGAGCTCTTCACAACAGAGCGCGGTCAGAAAAACCTGATGATTGGCGCGGTTATGATGGTCGTGGGCGTGATCTGGATGCGCAAAATGATCAACTTCAAATATTAAGCGATAGGAGGTTCGAATATGTCCGAAGGCTCCATCGCCTTGTTTACCCAGGTTGGCTATCTCCTCATTAGCGGCCTGCTCGCCATTACGCTCTGGATTATTGTCTCTCCGCTTTTTGAGGGTGAAAAGCTCAAAAAACGCATGGAGTCTGTCTCTGCGGCGCGCGAATCGATGCGTGAGAATCGCATGAAATCGCTGGAAAAGCAGGCTACCCTTGTTCAGGACGGCAAGGGCAAAGCCAAAGATATGGTGAACCGCTTTTCGCTGGATAAGATCCTAGAGGCTTCCGATCTTCGCGATAAGCTCGCCCAAGCCGGTCTGCGCGGCCAGGGCCCGGTCTATAAATTCTATATGTTCCGGCTGATCTTACCGATCGGTTTCTTCTTCTTTGGTCTGGTCTTTCTGCTTCTGCTAAACACGCCGGGTTGGCAGATGATGCAACGGGCCGCAGCAACCTTGGCCCTGACATTGTTTGGTTATTATCTGCCCGCCATCTATGTGAAGAACTTGGCCAATAAGCGCCTTGCCTCCATTATGCCCGTCTTTCCAGATGCGCTGGATCTGCTTCTGATTTGCGTAGAATCCGGTATGTCGGTTGAACTAGCCTTTGGTCGCGTAGCAGATGAATTGGCCGAAAACTCAGTCGAATTGGCCGAGGAATTTCAACTCACAACGGCAGAGCTATCTTACCTGTCCTCTCGGCGCGTAGCTTATGAAAATCTGGCCCGACGTAATGACCATGCCGGGATTAAATCGGTCGCGACCTCACTCATTCAGGCGGAGCGTTACGGTACGCCCCTTGGCGATACATTGCGCACAATGGCGAATGAGAACCGGGAAATGCGGATGCTGGAAGCGGAAAAGAAGGCGGCATCGCTGCCGGCGAAACTAACCGTTCCGATGATCCTCTGCTTCTTGCCCGTCCTCTTTATCGTGATCCTGACACCAGCGGGTATGCGCCTGATGGGGGCCTTCAACTAGCGATAAGTTTTTCCCGTCCAAAAGAAAAAGCCGCCTGGTTTTAGGCGGCTTTTTTTATTGTCGAGTAATCGTAGCTTTACGGAAATCGAGACGTTAGCGACGTGATCGGGCAGCGCCTCGTCGCTGTGGTTCTGCGTAAGAATTAGACTGCACGGGAACCGACGCTGTGACCGAAGAGACCGGATAGCCCTGCGCGGGAACTTGTGACTGTGTTGACCGCAGAGGTGGACCGACAACATGCGGGGTCTGCGTCCCTGTTTGTGCTGTTGGTTGCGGGGCGGGCATCGTTCGTTGTGGCCCGATCGTTTGGGCGATTTGATCTAGCACGCTGCGCTGTTGCGCGTTCATATCCTGAGGGCTCGGCAGAGGGGTTGGTGCGTTATAGGTTCCTGCGACTTGCCCGCTGCGTTGCATGGCGGCAGCTCGAGCGGCATCGGCGGAGGATTGGAATTGCTGGCCGGATGACGAGCTTGTCGTTAACCGCGCACCCGGCGTGTTTGCCATCCCATAGGCCTGTGGCGGTACAGCCGTTTGGCTTGGAGGCGCAGCGCGCATATCACGGCGTCTCGCCGGTTGATGGTGGCCACTGGGTGTTCCGGGCATGGCGCCCCGCATATTATGGGCCGCAACAGGCGGATGGGGTAGCATTTGATCACCGCGCGATAGGCCTGCCGCGCGCGCTTCTTTTTGACTTTCCTGCGTCTTGCCTTGCAGCTGTAGGACAAGGGCGAGGTTCTGCCTCACACCGGCGCTGGCGCCTGGCTGTGATATTGCCCGGCGAAGCCACGTCTCTGCGGTTTGTAGATCGCCCGACAGCGCATGGCTCAGTCCAATATTGGCCAAAATATTCGGATCTGTCGGCGTGATCGATAAAGCACGGGAATAGTGCTGCCGCGCCGCCATAAAGTTTTCCTGCTGGTCGAGCGCTGCACCTTTCAGGGACCAAAGGCGCGCATATTGCGGGGCGAGGCGAAGCCCTTCATCCAAGACCGGGACGGCATCCAAGGCGCGGCCATCGGCGATCAATCCGGCTGCATGTTCCGCCAAGAGATAAGGGTCACGCGGATGGATCGCGCGGGTCGTCTGCGTGATCTCCACGGCTCGAGACGGATTGCCTAAACGGCGCACAGCAGCCGCGAGCTTAATGGCGGCTTCCAGATCTGAAGGGTTCAGATCATATTCGTGACTCCAGAACGCGGCTTGGGCAAAAAGTTCCTGCGTTTCGATATTATCGCGCATCTCACGACTGGCAGGCAGGTACTGGTTGACGTTGACGCTGGCGGCGACCGCTTCTTCTTGTTCGGACATAGGCGGGGCGATGGCGATACAGCCCGAGAGGAGGAGC
>CAWUKE010000034.1:0-15375 GCA_963922935.1 uncultured Alphaproteobacteria bacterium
CAGCCTATCAAAACGGTCGCTCTGCCGCTGCAGCGTACGGACGACGTGATCGACGCCATCGGGCGCGCGGTGAAGGCTGGCGATCAGGCCTATTGGGTTTGCCCGCTTGTGGAAGACAGCGACGTGAGCGATCTTGGTAGCGCAGAGGACCGCCACCGCCAGCTAAGCGCGATCTTCGGCGACACGGTCGGGTTGTTGCATGGGCGAATGAGTGCGGCTGAAAAGGAAACAGTCAGCCGCGCGTTCAAAGCCGGACAATATGATATCCTCGTCGCAACAACGGTGATTGAAGTCGGCGTCGATGCCCCCAATTCGACCGTCATGGTGATCGAACATGCGGAGCGGTTCGGCCTCGCGCAACTGCATCAGTTACGCGGACGGGTCGGGCGCGGTGATATAGCCAGCAGCTGCATCCTGCTCTACAAAAACCCCTTGAGCGAAAATGGCAAAGCCCGGCTGAACATTTTGCGCGAGAGTGAAGACGGCTTTCTGATTGCAGAGAAAGACTGGGAACTTCGCGGTTCAGGTGACCTGCTCGGCGCTGCGCAAAGCGGACTGCCGCGCTTCAAGCTTGCTGATCTCGACAAGCATCGCGACCTTTTAGAAACAGCGACACAGGACGCCCGGCTTTTGGTGCAACAGGACCCCAAACTGACCAGCCCGCGCGGCCAAGCCGCCCGCGTCGCGCTTTATCTGTTCGAGCAAGACTATGGCATCGCGATGATGCGCGCGGGCTAGGGCTTCTTGGCGAGTGTCTCGTCTGACAAAGGCTTGCGCGGACCATCAGGATTATAGGTTTCCAGCGCACTGTTACTGGTGACCATACCGCCGCTGATGATCAATTTCGCCCCTTCCTCAGGCGTCATATCGAGCAGGGTGACATCTTCCTTCGGCACAAACAGTAAGAACCCACTGGTCGGGTTGGGTGTTGTCGGAACGAAAACGCAGAGAAAATCATCGCCGAGTGATTCTTTTGGCGCGCCCGACACATCGGCTGTTACGAAACCCACGGCCCAAAGCCCTTTTCGCGGATATTCAATCATGCAGACATCGCGAAAAGCGCGTTCTTTCTGTTGCGCAATCGTATTTAGAATCTGCTTGAGCCCATTATAGATGGGCGAAATCACGGGGACCCGCGCAAGCAAACCTTCCCCCGCCCCTAAAATGCTCCGGCCAATCTGGTTCGAGACAAAAATCCCTAAGATCGTTAGGCCAACAACGGCGATGATTAGCGAAAGCCCCCAGAACGGGAAATCAATATAGTTTGACGGGTTAAAACGCCTTGGAATGACCGTCCAAACGACCGAGTCCAGCAAGCCGATCAGCCGCGTCATCAACCAGAAAACGGCCCCAATCGGCAAAGCGACAATGATCCCGGCAATTAGGCGGTTGCGAAACCAACGAATCAAGCTGAAACGAGATTCTTTTTGGCCTTCGTCATTTTTCGTTTCTGTACCCGCCATAGGTGACATCCTTTTAAGTTGCGCAAATGCGCAAATCTGTGGCTAGGCTTCCCAACTCGCTATAGCAAGAGAGCTGTGATGCGCGCGCGAAAAACTCGACCTTCCGAAGACCTAAAACGGTCCCTTTGGCCTGCCTTGGCGGGAGCGACCCTCGCCACGCTCATAATCATTGGCAGCTTGGCTTGGATTTACCGAGACGATATTTTCCAAACCATTCAAGATCCGCGACAGCCTTTTCAGACCTATGATCCACCCGTAGCGCCAGATTATGCCCTGTCTGAGAGTTGGCTGAGCCAGCCTGATCTCACTATTGATCCGTTCACGCTGAAGGAGAAAGGCGACGTCTTTGTGGCCGTTCCAAGCGTTTATCGCGGCGGGGAGCATTACGTTCTGCCGAGTGATGATCTCCGCCGAAAATCTAAGTTAGAGCGGATTGTCAGACCGAACTACGTGACACCCTACGGTGATGCGGGCCGGCTTTTCGCTCCATTCTACCGCCAAGCCTCCCTCTACAGCTATATGACGACGCGCGAAGATGCGCAGCTAGCTCAAGACTTTGCGTACCAAGATGTCAAACGCGCCTTTGAAGCCTTCCTTGAGGTTAGCCCCCCCGAACGCCCGATCGTTCTTGTCGGGCATAATCAAGGGGCGGCCCATGTGCTCAGACTATTGCACGACTTCTTCGCCGATGACGAAACCCTAAGACGACGCCTCGCTGTCGCTTATGTGATTGACTATCCGGTCCCTCTCGATCTTTTTGATAGACCGTTTGCATCGCTAAGTCTTTGCGAGGCGGAGGATGATACGGGTTGTATCGCGGCATTTGGACAATTTCAGCCCGGCGAGGACGCAATCGCAGAACGCTTTACCGAACGCCTCCTCGTCCATGACGGAAGCGATTTTCAATCTGTGCGCGATCGAGCGCTGGCTTGCATCAACCCGCTGACTTGGCGGCGCGATGAAGACTATGCGCCCGAGCGTTTGCACAAAGGCGGTGTGGCTGCTGAAGGGTTAGAGCCTGATATTCGACCGGCCCCTCAACCCAATCAAGTCGGGGCGCAGTGCCAGGACGGTTTGCTTCTTGTCGATAGACCCCGCTCACGGTCCTTCCGCCGTCCGTGGCAGATCGGTGCCAAGTTCCGCACGCTTCCCAGCAATCTTTTCTATGAAGATTTGCGACAGAACGCTGTCCTCCGCGTGAATGCCCTGATCAAAAGCGGTGTTTTGCCGAAACGCGCGGCCCGATTGGATGATTTTGAGGTGGAAGAAATCGATGACGCGCCGATCAAGCCCGCTGAAGATCGCCCGCCCACAGTCTCTTTCCCTGAAGACGAACGCTGAGTCAGGCGTTGATTAGCGGTAGCCAAGCCCGAAGCCCGCTGGCAAAGACAATCGCATGAAAGCTTCTTCCGTCATTGATTTGATTGGCAACACGCCGCTTCTAAAACTGCAGGACGCCTCGAAAATGACGGGGTGTGAGATTTACGGCAAGGCCGAGTTCTTAAACCCCGGACAATCCGTCAAAGATCGGGCGGCGCTCTGGATCGTGCGCGATGCCGAAAAGCGCGGCACGCTCCGCCCGGGCGGTGTTGTCGTCGAAGGCACAGCTGGTAACACAGGTATTGGCCTCGCCATGGTCTGCTCCGCGCTCGGCTATCGCTGTAAGATCGTGATGCCGCGCACCCAAAGTCAGGAAAAGAAAGACGCCGTCAAATTACTCGGCGCAGAACTGATCGAAGTTGACGCCGTGCCCTACGCCAATGCTGGCAATTATGTGCATGTCTCTGAAAGGCTCGCTAAAGAACTCGCTGAGAGTGAACCGAACGGCGCTATTTGGGCAAACCAGTTCGACAATGTTGCCAACCGGCAGGCCCACATTGATAGCACCGCCGAAGAAGTGTGGGCTCAAACGGAGGGCAAAGTCGATGGCTTTGTCTGCGCCGTTGGCTCCGGCGGCACACTGGGCGGTATGTCGATGGGTTTGAAAGCCAAGAACCCGAACGTGCAGATCGGCGTGGCTGATCCCTATGGGTCTAAAATGTTCGCTTATTATGATCGCGGCGAGCTAGAAACCGAAGGCAATTCGATCACCGAAGGGATTGGTCAGGGTCGGATTACGGAAAATCTGAAAGATATCGTCGTCGATCGGGCTTACCGGATCAGCGATACAGAAGCGCTGCAGATTATTTTTGAGCTGAACCAGCTGGAAGGGATTTGCTTGGGCGGGTCCTCTGGGATCAATATTGCCGGAGCGATCCATATGGCCCGCGAAATGGGACCCGGCCACACTATTGTGACGATCCTTTGCGATTATGGCCAGCGCTACCAAAGCAAGGTCTATAATCCTGAATTCCTGGCGGAGCGCGGCTTGCCCGTTCCCTGTTGGCTATGATTGCCGATATTACGGCCCCAGCCGCGCAAGCTCTGGCGAAGGCTGGCCTGGCTCAGCTTGTTGACGGCACATGGCAAATGCCCGGTAGCGCTCCAACGCGAGACGCGTTGGCTGGTACAAATGCCGTGATAGATTGCAATGCAATCAAAGCTTTACCGCTGAAAAATCGCGTAGCCCGCGCCATTGATGTTTTTGCTGATAATGGCGTGATCGCGGAGCGTCCGATTTGCGTCTATGACCGCGCTGGCTTTTTCTCAGCGCCCTGGGTCGCGTGGTTGATGGCCTCACATGGATTGAGCGTTTCACTCGTGACTGGCGATGGCGAGGACGGAGATGGGGCTGAACAGTCTGGGGACCCGGTAAAATCTTTAAAAGACCCTAGCGACATGAATGTCACCAAAGACGATGTTTTAACGGCGCTCGGCACCGAAACACAGATTGTCGATGCGCGACCGCCCGATCGCTTTGCAGGCACGGCGCCTGAACCCCGGCCCGAGTGCCGGTCTGGCCATATGCCCGGCGCGCTGAACCTGCCCTTCGGTCATCTGAAAGATGGTGCCGGCTTTCGCGATTTCGAAGACATGGCGGCTATAGTGCGACACGCCGGGATAGACCTATCGCGCCCCATTATCACCTCTTGCGGCTCTGGTGTCACGGCGTCGGCTATCGCTGTCGCTCTACAGAGATTGGGCGCAGAACATGTTCGTGTCTATCAGGGCTCCTGGGCGGAATGGGGACCTAATGCAACGCTACCGATTGAGACCGTATCATGAGCGGAAATTCAAAGGATAAGCGTACACAATTTGCGCATCTGGGCCGCCCCAAGCCAGGGCTCGGTACACCCGTCAATCCGCCTATCACACGGGCGTCTACACTTTTATTTGAACGGTCTGAAGATCTCTACAGGACCGATATTCGCGGCTATGGACGCCATGGTTGTAGCGTTCATGACGCCTTGAAAGAGGCCTTCTGTGCGTTGGAAGATGGCGTCCACACGCAGCTCTATCCCAGCGGCGTGATGGCCTGCACGCAGCCTGTTCTGGCCTTCGTCAAACCGGGTGATCATGTTCTCCTAACAGACAGCGCCTATGGCCCGACACGGCATTTCTGCCAGACTTTCCTCAAGCGCATGGGCATGGAAACAGAGCTTTATAACCCCAGAATTGGGGCCGAGATTGCATCCCTTTTTCGGGAGAACACCTCCGTCATCCTGATGGAGAGCCCGGGCTCCCTCACCTTTGAAATTCAGGACGTCCCCGCCATAGCAGCAGCCGCCCGAAACGCGGGCATCATCACAATTCTCGACAATACATGGTCTGCTGGCCTGTCCTTCAACGCGCTTCGTCACGGCGTCGATATCAGCACCCATTCAGCCACCAAATATTTCGGCGGACATGGTGACCTTTTGTTTGGCGCCGCCATCTGCGCGAACGTTACGCATGGCAACCGCCTTGCCGCTACGGCCAAACAACTCGGCGTCGCCAGCGCGCCGGATGAGGCTTATCAAGTGCTGCGTGGCTTCCGTTCTGTTGTGTCACGGTTCACCCAACAATCGGAAAGTGCCGAAACGTTAGCGCGACATCTGTCCGGACATCGTGAAGTCCAGCAAGTCCTCCACCCCGCTTTAGAGGACCATCCCGATCATGCGCTATGGCAACGCGACTTTACGGGCGGAGGATGCTTATTCTCTGTTGTTTTGACCCCTCGCCCAAAGGCGCAAGTCGATGCTTTCATCAATGCGCTGGAATTATTCGGAATCGGCTACAGTTATGGCGGGTTTGAGTCACTCGTGATCCATTGTGACCCACAGTTGAAGCGTAGCCGTGCTGAGGCCTTACCGGGACCGCTGGTTCGCTTTGCCTGTGGCCTGGAAGCGGCTGAAGACCTGATCGCTGATGTGGAGCAAGCCTTTGCTGCGTCGGCTGGCTAGCGCGCTCTGGGGTCTAGTTAAGCTCAGCGTGATCGCTGGGGCGATTGCCCTCGGATCGTGTTCGACAACACGCACAATTTTGCAAACCGCGCCTGATAAGCTGCCGCGGAATTTTGAAGTTACTGGCCGCGCCCCCTTACCAGCCCCTATGGCCAAAGCGCTGCTTCAATCCGAACTTTATGGGGATGTTATTGCCCCAACGGATTTTAGGATTGAGAGTTTTGAGCGCTTCAACACGCCGCACGCAAACGCGACGCTTTCACAATGGCGCATTGTGGCCAGCTATGGAACGACCTATTGGCAAGTGCTGGACATGGTTCTGGTCATGCCAAAAGATCAGCCCGACGCGCCCGTCATTATCTCTCAAAACTTCTGCCCGAATGACGCCGTCATCCCGATAGAAGGCGTCGAAGGTCCGGATGACCGGGGCTTCTGCGGGGATATGGGACCCCTCGGCGGAGTCATGACGTTTTTCTTCGGCCGCCATATCGTAACGCCGCCTTTAGATGATATTCTGGAGGCTGGCTACGGGTTCGCCGCGACCTACCCGTCTCAATTCATTCCTGACTCCGCTTCCGCTGGAACACAGGTCATGGATCTCGCCTTTCCAAACAGACCTGATCGCCCGGGTGCCCTAGCCCTTTGGGCTGGTCTGAACGATTTGACGGCAGACATCATTGAAACGGAGTATGGCGAGCGTCCGATAATCGCCTTCGGACATTCGCGGTTTGGCAAGACCGCCCTTCTCTCTGCAGCGTGGTTTGATCGGATCGACGCCGCGATTGCGCATCAAAGCGGAACTTTGGGTGCATCGCAACTCACTGATGATAAAGGCGAACCTCTATCAGCGCTTCTGGGCAGCTACCCGCACTGGCCCAATGCAAAGGCCCAGGATTACGGGGACACACCTGGCGCTTTGCCAGTACAGCCGCGTGACTTACTGGCTCTGATCGCGGACAAGCCCGTTTTGCTTGGCAATGCCAGACGCGACGTGTGGTCCGATCCTTTTGGCGCCTATGTGGAAGCAAGCGCCGCTTGGCCGGAAACCTTTGACGCCGCCTCACCTGGTGATTTTCGAGCCGCGTCGCGTCATGCCTTTTGGCAACGTCCAGGCACACATGGCGTCAATAAAGAGGATTGGGAAGCCTTTCTCGCGTGGTTAAATGCGCAAGAATGGGCGCAGTAAGTTGCGTCTATTGCGCAAAGAAAACGGCAATGGCGATCCCGGGAGGACTTGAACCCCCAACCTGCAGATTAGAAGTCAGCTGCTCTATCCAGTTGAGCTACGGGACCTGACCATTTGGTGTTTAAGACGTTTCTAATGCGTCCAAGGCAACTTTCTATCATACGCGAAGTTATCCGCATAAGACCTTGGAATTCTTTTTGTTTCTTGCGTCTTTTGAACTTGATGCGGGATATCGTTGGCCTGACAGTAAGCGACTGCTTCTTCGAGCGTGTCAAAGGTCATTTTGACCTGCTCTGTCGTATCCGTGGACACAGCATTCCCCGTCAGAGGATCGATGATGCGGGGCGTGTCAGACGCGAATTCCAAAACCCAATGATTTGTCTTGGCCCGACCTGACGTCATTGCCGAAGGGCGGGGTCGATAGATCTTTGCAAACATAGGCCCGCGTTAACGCTGCATCGCGTCAACAGCAAGCCCGCTAACTGGAATCGCGATGAAATGCTGCATTTAGCGCCGTCTTGACGTCCTGCAGACTTTGCGGTTTCGAGTGGCCCGCAGGCTCCGCCGACCGACGAATGGCCGCTCGAGTATCCTGCACGTTAAGCGCACCCCGTGGCACAGCGGCGGTGGGCCGTGCCGCCAAACCAGGCGCAGAGGCGGCCGTTTTGCGCAAAGACTTACGAAGCTGAGATGTCGTCTGAGGAGCGGCAGGTGCTTGAGGCGCGGCAGGCCTATCCTCACCAGCATGGCTACGCTGCTTCCAGCGTCGGTACACGGTCCGCATAAGCTCTGGCGTCGCTGTGTCTTTAGACCATAGCTCTGTAAATGAGGCACTCGAGCTATGCGGGCGATATTCTTCTGCCAGATTATTGAGCAGGACCCGCATCGGGAGATTCACGGCTTCACCAAAGACCATCGTTTCCGCCGTACCGAGTGACGGGAGGAAGGACAAAAGCTCCTGCGCTCCGTCCGGGACGGCAGCGCGAACAAAATTCTGATCAAGCTCATTCGACAAACGCATCGAAAAAATTGTCGAACATTGCGACAGTGTGCTGGGTTCGAGCTCTGAGGGTCGCTGGCTAATAATGCCGAGCGAGACCCCATATTTCCGGCCCTCTTTCGCGATCCGCCCGATAATCCGGCGAGTCGAATGGAACCCAAGGTTAGGATCGCGCGGAATATAACGGTGGGCTTCCTCACAAACGAGCAAAATCGGGATTTTGCGTTCAGACCACGTCGCGAGTTCAAAAGCTAGGCGGCTGACAACTGAGACGACCACATTGAGGGTTTCCGATGGAATAGAGCTAAAGTCCAAAATGGAAATTGGCTTTCCGGCCACAGGCAGGCGGAAAATACGGCCAACAATCTCATCAATCGGCAGAGGCTTGGCCTGATTGCGGAAGATGAAGGCATAGCGTGGATCAGCGCTCAACGTCGCAATACGGCGCTTCAAACGCTTATAGGGCGCGAGGTTGTTGCTGTTTTCCAACTTACCCATGGAATGGTCGAGCAATTTTACAACGTCGCGGATGCGGTAAGGTACTGGACTATCCAGACTGATATGGCTGGCCCGCTGTAGCTCATGCTCAATATCATCGAGCTTTACCTGAGAAGACACATCATTTTTAGCGACGGCCCGATCAAAAAGCCGCTTCGCTTTGAGAATGACCTCATGAAGTATTTCTTCTTCCTCCCGCGCCTGATCTTCAATGTCGCTGGTCAAGAGTTCAACGGTTTCGACGAAGTCGAACAACCAGAGAGGCAGATCGAGCGTGGCGCCTGTAATCACCTCAGCGCGGTTCCCGAAGCTCTTGGAATATTCATTATGCGGGTCGAATAGAACAACGTGACCGCAGGGGTTTTCGTCCAGGATCGCTTGCAGGACCAAAGCCACCGTACAGGACTTACCAGAACCCGTAGAACCAATGATCGCGAAATGCTTGGACAGCATGTCGTCTGTGCGTACTTTGGCGACGATTGAATTGTCCTGCTGTAGACGGCCCACCTCAATGCAGCTAGCTGTCTGCTTTGCGAAGATGAGCTGCAATTCTTGCGGGCTCATATTGTAAACGGGCTCGTTCAGAACCGGGAACGTGCGTACACCCCGGAAAAACTTTGTTTCCCGCGTGGTTGGGTTTGTGGTGATTTCACCCATAATATTCAGGGTCGCTAGACAGCCATCGTTTAAGCCTTCATCGTCAACATTGCCGATCTTCAGGCTGCTGACCATAGCCACAACAATACTTTGGCTTGTCAGGATTTTTAGGATCGTCCCGATTGAAGCCAGATGGAGTTTGTTTTCGCGAATCACGGTCTTCGAAATCGAAATCACCGCTGAAGATGACCCCACATTGAGGATCCGACCGATCTCTATGCGCTTATAGGCTCTAGCGGATTGCCCCCCCGGAGCGGTCGCTTGCTTTAATCCCAATGAAGCGGCTGTCATAGCCTTCCCCCCAACAACTCAAGTGGTGCTTAGGGCAAGCGCGTTAAGCAAGGCTTACAGAGTGGGCATGAGTATGTTGAGAAAAAACTGTCTGGTCGGGATGGCAAGATTCGAACTTGCGACCCTCTGTTCCCAAAACAGATGCGCTACCAGGCTGCGCTACATCCCGCTCCAGACAGCGCGTCTCATAGCGCGAGATTACGCGGGCGCAACAGGGAATGATGCGCTTTTGTCAGTTAACGCAGATTACTCAGCTGAGAAAAAGGGATGTTCGACCACATCACCAGGCCGGATACCGAGCTCCAGCGCGCGCCCGCCTTTTAACTCGATCACAGCGGCAACGACGGCCTCACTGCTGGCAGAGCGTAGCTTATAGGGCTGCGCGCTGTGTTCGATCTTCAAAATCTTGCCGTTGGAGCGAACGAACAAAATGTCGAGCGGGATCGCCGTATTTTTCATCCAGATTGTTGCGATCTTGGGTTCGGCAAATTCGAAGATCATGCCTTCATCCGCCCCCATGCTTTCCCGCCACATCATGCCGCGGGCTTGCTGATCAAGCGTTTTGGCCTCTTCAACACTAAAGGTGTGACGCTCATCGCCGCTAATGATTGTCAGCGGCTTGGGTTCTCCAAAATCGACCACAGCATTGCGAGCCGTCGGGTCCTGCGCCACCGCATAACTGGCCCCAGCGATGGCAGCCATTAGAGAGAAAAGAACAACGAGAAAAACGCGAAGCATGAGCGCCTACTAGCCACAGACACAGTGACTGTCAGCCCGAAATGGCATCACAGAGGTAAAGATGAAGAGAAAAAGCGACTGGCAGTCCCTAGGGGAATCGAACCCCTCTTTCCAGGTTGAAAACCTGGCGTCCTAACCGATAGACGAAGGGACCATCAGTCGCGAAGCGGCGATATAGTCAGGCTAGAAACAGCAATCAAGCCTAAATGCGTTCCAAACACATAGAGAATTCAGTGCCGCGCCATTTTTACACGGCCAAGCAATACTTAAACCCACGCGGCGTCTAAGAGATGAAAATCCGCGCTCTCCCGACCTTGGTAGCGATTACGACGGACTTGACCTAAAAGGTGCAATCGCCGCTCCCCGGCATTGATCAAAGCCTCGCCCAACGGCGTTTCATCCCCGCGGAACAAAATCCCATTCGCGCGTCCCCCGCCCCGTGATTCGGCCGTAAAGCGCACATGCCCGCCACTCAGCGGTTTGACGTAGCTGAGCCGAACATCACTCATCGCGAAAACAGGCACAGGATTTTCAGGACCGTAGGGACCAGCCTGATCAATCACATCCAGCAAATCCGTCGAAACGGCCGAAGCGGAGAGGACAGAATCAACGCCGCGTTCCGCCTTCCCCTTCGCCTCAGAAACCGCGTCTGACAAACGCGCTTCGATCCAGTCCGTAAACTCGTCCAAACGACTGGCTTCCATCGTTAGCCCTCCGGCCATGGCATGGCCTCCACCCGAAAGAAGTAATCCATCTCCCCGTGCCTCTGCCAAGGCTGAACCCAGATCGACACCACGAATAGACCGCCCAGACCCCTTACCTGTCCCGTCCTCTTGCAGACCAATGACAAGGGCGGGCTTTTCAAATTGATCTTTCAGGCGACCCGCCACAATCCCGATAACGCCGGGGTGCCAACCTTCCATCGCCGCGACAATAATTGCCCGATTGGCTTGGCGTTCTGCCTGATCTTTCGCAGCCCGCAGCATGTCGTCCTGCATGATCCGACGGTCCGTATTGAGCCGGTCCAATTCAACAGAATGCGCGTGAGCAAGGCTCAGATCATCCGTTGCCAGCAGTTCAGCCCCCATTTCAGATCGTCCAATACGTCCCCCTGCATTGATCCGCGGCCCTAATACAAACCCCGCATGATAACGCGTAAAGGGTGGTTCGGCGCGGGACACGGCGGCCAAGGCATTCAACCCGGCCATACGTTGCTGGCTCATGACCTTCATGCCTTGCCGCACGAAAGCGCGGTTCAACCCCACCATCGGTACGACGTCACAAACCGTGCCTAACGCGGTGAGACCGAGAAGTTCTCGCAGGTCTAGTGTCGGAGACATCCCTCTCAACTTGGCTTCACGGTTCAGAGCGACGAGCAATAAGAATGTAACGCCCGCCGCCGCCAAATATCCCAGCCCGCTTTCATCATCCGGTCGATTGGGATTTACGATCGCATCGGCTGGCGGCAGACCGTCCATCAGATGGTGATCAATCACAACGACCGGCAGGTCGATTTCAGCGGCACCGTGCAGCGCGTCATGAGCGGCCGCCCCACAATCAAGGGTGACAACCAAGTCAGTGCCGCCCGCTTTTAAAACCTCAAAAGCTTTGCGGGAGGGTCCGTATCCATCACGCAGGCGGTCCGGCACGTGCAAACCGAAATTATAGCCAATTCCCCGCCCCCAGCGGATCATTTGCGCCGCTGACGTTCCGCCATCGACATCATAATCCGAAAAGATCGTGATTGTCTGACTGGCTTGAATAGCGTCCAATATGCGCGCCGCCGCCTTGTCCATATCACTCAGCACGGACGGGTTTGGCATTTCTGTTTTCAAGGAGGGGCTGAGATAGGGCACTGCGTCTGCGGGCTTGATGCCCCGTCCGGCCAGAAGAGCGGCCATCGTCCGATCAAGCCCTGCCCCCTGCATTAGCGCGCTTACGTCTTCGTCTGCGGCCCGCGCGACCCAGCGCTTATTCGTAAGTGATTGTTCGACCCCCAGAACTGTGGGGCGGGACAGGCTCATTCCGCAGAAAGGGGGCGAGAAGAGCGCAGGCGCTGCACCGCCCCGTCCAAGCTATTCATCACCAGCGTATGCGTGTGGACCCGACCACCCATATGGCGCACACCGTCCAAGAGGGAGCCTTGTGTCACCCCCGTTGCGGAGAAAATCGTTGGGCCCGCCGCCAGGCCCTCCAGGTCATATTTGGCATCCAGGTCATCAATACCGACGCGCCGCGCGCGGCCAACCTCATCTTCATTGCGGAAATGCAGGCGCCCTTGCATCTGGCCCCCAATACAGCGCAAGGCCGCGGCTGCCAGAACCCCTTCGGGGGCGCCGCCTTGGCCAATATACATATCTGTTTGGGCCTCGGGGTCCGTGGTGGTGATCACACCCTGCACATCGCCGTCTGTAATCAAGCGTACTTTGGCATCAATATCGCGAAGACTTTCGATGATTTTAGCGTGACGGCTACGATCCAGCACACAGACGGTAATATCGGACGGCAAGACACCTTTGGCTTTGGCCAGGCGTTTGACATTATCCGCGGGACTATCATCCAGATTAATGGTCCCAGCGGCATAGCCCGGCCCAATCGCAATCTTATCCATGTAAACATCAGGCGCAAAAAGCAGCCCGCCGCGCGGCGCAAAGGCCATAACCGCTAACGCATTCGCCATAGCTTTCGCTGTCAATGTCGTCCCCTCCAGCGGGTCCAAAGCAATATCGACGTCTGGCCCAGATCCGGTGCCGACCTCTTCGCCAATAAAGAGCATGGGCGCTTCGTCGCGTTCGCCTTCGCCGATGACAATGCGTCCTTGAATATCCAAACCGTTCAGGGCTGTGCGCATGGCATCCACAGCTTTCTGATCGGCGGCTTTTTCGCGACCTTTTCCGACCATCTCACTCGCTGCGATCGCTGCTTTTTCCGTGACCAGCGCCGCCTGCATAGCCAAGCCCGCATTAAATCCGTTTGAAGCCATAGTACGATTTACCTTCGAATTTCGTGCTGATGGGGTCGCTAGAGCGGCTTACTCTGCCGCGACCGCCTTATCTTTGATCATCATTTGACGAATGTTGCGCGCGGCTTGGCGAATGCGCTGCTCATTCTCAACTAGCGCTATCCTCACATAGCCTTCGCCATTTTCGCCAAACCCATTGCCCGGTGATACGGCCACGCCTGCGTTTTTCATAAGATATTTGGAAAAAGCCAGCGACCCCATCGCTTTATAAGGCTCCGGGAGTGGAGCCCAAGCGAACATCGATGCGTCCGGAACTGGAATGTCCCAACCCGCGCGCCCAAAACTCTCAACCATCACATCACGGCGCGCTTTGTAGACATTCCGCGCCTCTTCGACAGGGTCTTGCGGGCCATCAAGCGCAGCACAAGCGGCAACCTGGATGGGTGTAAATGCCCCGTAATCCAGATAGGATTTTACACGGGTCAGCGCCGCGATTAGTTTTTCATGGCCCACAGCAAACCCCATACGCCAGCCCGCCATGCTATAAGTCTTGGAAAGTGACGTCGTTTCAATCGCAAGGATATCTTCTGCGCCGTCCACTTCGAAAATTGATCGCGGGGGGTCAGAGAAGTAAATTTCGGAGTAAGCCAGATCGCTCAGGATGATAATGTCATGCGCTTTCGCGATCGCTACGATCTCCTCATAAAAGGACAGATCGCAGGTCATGCCTGTCGGATTGGACGGAAAGCAAACCACAATCGCCATGGGCGGTTTGTCATCCTCCGCGAGCGCCTTTTTAACGCCTGCCAGATATTCTTCGGCTGTGATCGCCGGAATGCCTTTGATCTTTGCGCCCGCGATAATGAAACCGTAAGCGTGCAGCGGATAGCTCGGATCAGGCGCGTAGATTACATCGCCGGGGGCCGTGATCGCTTGGGCCAGGTTCGCGAAGCCTTCTTTTGAACCAATCGTGGCAATAATCTGCGTATCCGGGTCGAGTTGAACGTCAAACCGACGATCATAGTAACGTGAACAAGCCTGCCTTAAGCCTTTGATTCCTTTGGATGCGCTATAGCCGGTAACGCGGGGCTTCTGGACCGTTTCAATCAGCTTATCTATGACGTGCTGAGGTGTCGGCAAATCGGGATTACCGAAGCCAAAGTCGATAATGTCCATGCCCTCGCCGCGAAGTTCGGCCTTCAGCTTATTGACTTCCGCAAAGACGTAGGGCGGCAAGCGCTTGATGCGATAAAACTCTTCGCGTTGTGCGAGTTCGGGACCGTCTGACCGAGGCGCACTCATTGCGGATCGTCGTCCTTATATTCTTTGGCGTAATCCTGCGCAGACTGAAAAGCGGACTCGAACGCTTCATCCGCTAGAGACGGTTCAAAAGGCGGTGTCTTAAATCCTTCTTGAAGGCTCTGCATTTCTCGCGCAGCGTCATCCCACTGCTCCGCACTACGGATGTCTGTTGGGACGGGCCGCAATTCTTCAGCCTGCATATAATCCTTATCAAGATCGCCCAGATTATCGCGGAAATCAGCGAGGTTCTGGCCCAAATCTGGTATCTCAACGGTTGCGCAGGCTGGTAAGAGGCCAGCCATGAGTAAAAGTGTGAGGCTGCGCATAAAACGACTCATAGCGCTTACATGACGCAGATTTACGGCCGGGTCATGTGAAAGTTCGGGCAAAATCATGAAAAGCTGTGTCCCTTATGGAAACAACGCCCCTTGGGTCAGGCCCAGCGTTTCATTCCACCCTTGCGTCAAATTATAATTCTGCACCGCTTGCCCGCTGGACCCCTTCGCCAAATTGTCGATAACCGAGATGATAATCGCCCGCTCGGGCGCGCGGTCTGCAAAGACCCCAATCCGGGCCTGATTGCTACCCCGAACGTGACGCGTTTGCGGCACCTCACCGGGTGCCATGACGTGCACGAATGGATCATTCGCGTAGCGTTCCTGATAGGTTTTCCGGACAGTCTTAGCAGTTTGTCCTTCAGCTAAGCCTACATAACAGGTGGCTATCATACCCCGGTTCATCGGTAAGAGGTGCGGGGTAAAGCTGATAGTTTGCGTGTAACCCCGCAGCCCTAATTCTTGTTCGATTTCAGGGGCATGACGATGTGTTCCTAAAGCGTAAGGATGCGCACCATCTTCCAACTCAGAGAAAGCCAGAGCCAAGCTCGCTTTCCGTCCTGCACCCGTGATGCCAGATTTTGCATCAATAATAAACGGCGTGTCGTTAAACAGGCCGGC
>CAWUKE010000035.1:0-15357 GCA_963922935.1 uncultured Alphaproteobacteria bacterium
CAAAGTGGCGAGTTTGATGAAATTGATGCCGCCGTAAAGCTAGAAACCTATCGCCAGGCCACTGGCGAACTGCGCGATCTGTCTTTTGAGTCCATTAGCGGTGCCGGGTCTAACGGGGCTGTCGTGCATTACCGTGTCAATACGGACACAGTGCAGCGCCTCGAAAAAGGCACGCTCTTTCTGATCGATAGTGGCGGGCAATATGTTGACGGGACAACGGACGTTACCCGGACTGTGCCAATCGGAACGCCAACACAAGAAATGCGCGAGCGCTTCACCCTTGTCCTTAAAGGTCACATCGCACTGGCCACGGTCCGTTTTCCGAAAGGGACGACCGGGTCTAATCTGGATGCGCTGGCGCGTCTGCCGCTCTGGATGGCTGGACTAGACTATGATCATGGCACGGGTCACGGTGTTGGCGTTTTCTTGGGCGTGCATGAAGGCCCCCAACGCATCAGCAAAGCGCCGAATACGGTCGCGCTTCAACCCGGTATGATCGTCAGTAATGAGCCGGGCTATTATAAGGAAGGCGAATTCGGCATCCGGATCGAAAACTTACAATATGTGACTGAGCCCAAGCCTATTTCAGGTGGTGAGCGCGACATGATGGGGTTCCACACGCTGACTCTTGCGCCAATTCATCGCGAGCTGATTGATACGACGCTCCTCACGACGGAAGAACGCCACTACGTCAATCAATATCACGCCCGTGTCTTGGAAGAGATCGGACCGAAGCTCGACAAAGATGTACGGACTTGGCTGCGGCAGGCTTGTCGCCCGCTTTAGCGTTTAAGACGCGCTGATTTCCGTCACGCCGCCCATGTAAGGCACTAAGGCCTCTGGAACACGGATAGACCCGTCAGCTTGCTGATAGTTTTCCAGCACAGCCACTAGGGTCCGCCCCACCGCGAGACCGGAGCCGTTGAGCGTATGGACGAAGCGATTATCCTTTTCGCCCGCTTTGTAGCGCGCATTCATACGCCGCGCTTGGAAATCGCCGCACCAAGAGACTGAGCTAATTTCCCGATACGTGTTCTGGCTCGGCAGCCAGACTTCAATATCGTAGGTCTTGCGAGAGCCAAAGCCGAGATCACCGGTGCAGAGTTCAACGACACGGTAAGGCAGCTCCAAAACCTGCAACACTTTTTCTGCGCACATAAGCATATGCTTCAGCTCATCATCCGCTTGGTCGGGCGTGCAGATTGTGACCATTTCGACTTTGTTGAATTGGTGCTGGCGGATCATGCCCTTTGTATCGCGGCCAGCAGACCCGGCTTCTGAGCGGAAACACGGCGTATGCGCGGTGAGGCGTTTGGGCAGAGCTTCAGGTTCCACGATGCTTTCACGGACCATATTCGCCAGAACGACTTCGGAAGTGGGAATCAACCAGTGGCCCTGTTCCGTCTGATAGCTGTCTTCGGCAAACTTAGGCAGCTGACCCGTGCCTTCCATCGCTTTAGACCATACCAGCAAGGGCGGCGTCGTTTCTTCAAACCCCTGCCCTGTTTGCATGTCGAGCATCATCGCCGCGAGCGCCCGGTCCATGCGGGACAACAGGCCACGCAGAACAACAAAGCGCGCGCCGCTCATTTTCGCGGCGGTTTCAAAGTCCATCAGGCCCAGCGCTTCACCGAGATCATCATGCGCCTTAGGTTCAAAGTCGAAGCTGGGAACGTCGCCCCATCTAGAAATTTCGACATTCTCGTCTTCATCCGCACCGTCGGGCACGTCATCCGCCGGAAGATTGGGTAGGCTCAAGAGCAGGTTGCGAAGCTGCTCTTTCTCACCGTCGACCTGCGCGCCCATCGCGGCGATGACATTTTTCGCGCCTGCCACTTCTTTTTTGAGGCGCGCGGCTTCGTCTTTATCGCCTTTGGCCATCGCCTGGCCGATGAGTTTCGAGCTTTTATTCCGAGCTGCTTCCGCCTCTTGGACGACTTGCATGGCTTTCCGGATCAAAAGGTCCTGGTCCAGTATGCGCTTCGCTTGCGGATCCAACCCACGACGAGACCAAGCCGCATCAAAGGCATCAGGGTTTTCGCGAATAGCTTTTATATCGAACACAGCTTTTAAGCTCCTGAGAATGAGGCGCCCGCTTAGCAGAGCGTCGGTGCGGGTAAAGGGGGTGAAAGACGTTGAACACATCGATGTGCGTTAAGCGTTTATTCACCGTTCCTATCCGAAGCGGCGCCAAATTTCTACTCCGCATCTTCCTAAGGATTACAAACCATGAAACGCTCTTTTCTTCTCGCTCTGTTGAGCGCCACACTACTTACGAGCCCTGCTTTGGCCAACAACGTGACCGGTGAAGCCTCCCTCACAGGATCAAAAACAACAGGGAATACAGACACAACAGATATTGGTCTGGGCCTAAAACTCGCATTGGATCAAGACGTATGGCGTCATAAGTTCAGCGCCTCTGTTGATTTCGGTGAAGCAGCCGGCGTTCAAACCCGCGAACGTTATCTGGCAGCCTATCAAATCGAACGCGATGTTTCGGACCGCCTCTTCGTTTATGGCAATGGTGATGTGTTCTTCGACGATTTCGGCGCGTTTACCGAAGGCTATTTCGTCGGGGGCGGTCTCGGTTACAAAGCTATTCTGCCGGACCCGATTGGCTGGAACCTCACAGCGGGTCTCGGCTTTCGCTCACAAGAAGACGCATTAGGTATTGCCGAGGAGGAACTTGCTTTCCGCGCCGGGTCTGATTTCGACTGGGCGCTGAATGAAAATGTCTCGCTTTACAATGACAGCGAGCTCGTGACAGCGAGTTCTAATACCTACATTTGGAACGAAATCGGTCTGACGGCCAACCTGATGGGGAACCTCGCAGCAAGAGCGTCTTTCCGTGTGGATTATAACTCCGATGCGCCTGTGGGCTCTGTCAGCACAGACACAATCACACGCTTTGGAATTGTCTACACGATCGAATAGGCGCAAAGTCAGTCTATGCTGACTCACCTCCTGATTATGCGCCACGCCAAGTCAAGCTGGTCTGATACCAGCTTGACCGACCACCAGCGCCCTTTAAATGGAAGAGGACGCAAGGCTGCCACAGCGGTCGGCCAAACCCTCACTGCAAAGGGCTACGCCCCAGAAACGATCTGGAGCAGTGATTCAAAGCGAACCCGCGAAACAGCCATGCACCTGATCCGGGCCATCCCAGGGGCGCAGCGAGTCGACTACTTCAGTGAAATGTATCACGCCTCCGCATTTGAAATGCTGTCCATCGCAAAGGGTGAAGGCGAACCGGAAAATATTGAGCGTTTAATGTGGCTGGGCCACAATCCAGGTTGGTCTACGCTTCATGAACACTTCGCCGGACAATCCCATCGCTTTCCAACAGCGGCCTGCCTTGTCCTAAAGCGTCGGCGTGAAAGCGATTGGCTAAGCCCTGAAAGCTGGCGCCCGATCGATCTCATTTCACCCAGAGAGTTGGAGAGATGAAAAAGGCACCTCAGACGTTGGTCTGAGGTGCCTAAGGATGTCCAATCTCAAAGGGGGAAGATCATGGACTGGAAACATGTCAAGGGACCTGAGACATGTTCTGGTTTACATACGAGGGGGTCTGCTGAGTGGATTTTTGGTCCCGCACTTTTTTATGCCATGACTGCATTGCTGAGAAAGATCGATAAATACATCTTTATGTTGTATACTTTTTCATAACAACTATGTATATATCCTTGGAGGGTCATATCTATCCCATATGACACTCAATGGCACGACCCCCACGCCGTGCTATCAAAAGGTGGGCTGGTCCTTGTCCTCCAACTCTCATCCCAAAGAGGCCAACGACCAGCCGCCGACTGATAGCTCTCAGCGTGATTGCCCTATTTATCAACTGTCAGGAGTGTGTCCTGATCCCGGAGCAAATAGAGCAACAGCATCGCCATGGCCGCCGGAATCGCGGCTAAGAACAGCTGGTTATAGCTTGCCGATTTATAAATGTAGCTAGGCAGAGTAATCAGAATAGCGCCGGCGTGCAGCACAAACACAAGGCCATAACTGATACGCTTCTTAAACCCGGCTAAAAACGCCAACAGCAAAATCATCCAACCAACGCCAATCGCAATCCCAAGACCATTAGAGATGGCTCCGACATGATAATATTTCTCGCTGATACGTCCGGAAAACTCTGGGTCGAGAAAACGCGCTAACTGCCACGGCAACAGAAAGTAAAAGATAGACAGCCGCGTTAGAAAGAGCGGCACACGAAGATTAGTTATCAAAGAAACCTCCCAATTTGAAGCTGGGAGGTCTCTATCAGCATTCTACAGAATAGTGCGACACATTGTCGTGATTTTGTCGCGACGTCCGTCCCTCAGCTCAGCGCAGCTCTGAAATCATCTGCTACGACGCCGGCTGTCGCCTTAGCCGCGCCGACAACGCCGGGAACGCCAGCACCGGGATGGGTCCCCGCCCCAACAATATACATGTTGGACAAAACATCATCGCGGTTATGCGGACGGAACCAAGCACTTTGCGTCAGGATCGGCTCGACTGAAAAGGCGCTACCCAAATGTGTATTCATCTCATCCCGGAAACCATAAGGCGTCAGCGTTGTCTGACAGACGAGGTGCTTTCGCAGGTCCGGAATGGCATGCTCCTCCAGATAGTCGATGATCTTGTTGGCGTAGGCGGGCCCAATCTGGTTCCAGTTGACATCAGCGTGACCCAAATGCGGCACTGGGCTAAGGACATAGTAAGATGACTTACCCTTTGGTGCCATGGAGGGATCGGTGACTGTCGGGCTGTGGAGATAGAGTGAGAAATCATCAGGCAGCTTACGGCCTTTTCCAAAAATCTCCGCGATCAGCCCTTCATAACGCTTCCCCAGCAGGATCGTGTGATGCTCCAGACCCTCTGGGCTTGGACAATCGAGACCGAAGTAAAGGACAAATAGCGACATAGAATGGCGCTTTTTCGTGAGGGATTTTCCGTATTTCTGACCGCGGGCATGGCCGCGTAAAAGCTGTTTATAGGTATGCACGACATCGGCATTTGAGGCGATTAGATCCGCTTCTAACTTCCACCCATCGGCCGCTTCAATCGCCGTCACCCGATCACCTTGGGTATGAATATCTGTAATTTCCGTCGAGAGGCGAAGCGTTCCACCAAGGTCAGCATAGAGCTTCACCATGCCTTGGATCAGCGCGCCTGTGCCCCCTTTGGCAAACCAGACACCGCCCTTGCGCTCCAAGGCATGAATAAGCGCATAGATCGAACTGGTTTTAAACGGATTCCCACCAACAAGAAGCGATTGGAAAGACAGAAGCTGTCGCACTTTCTCATGCTTCACAAACTTGCTGACCATACCGTAGACGCTTTTATCCGCGCGCAGACGGATCAGTTGCGGCGCAGCCGCGAACATTTGACTGACTTTTAGGAATGCTGTTGTGCCGAGCTTCTCATAGCCCTCTCGGTAAAGGTCCTGACTGTAGGCGAGGAACTTACGATACCCAGCCACATCGTCAGGATTATAGCGCGCGATTTCAGCTTCGAGTTCGGATTGATCATTCGTGTAATCCAGCTTCTCCCCGTCATCCCAACGAAGCTGATAAAACGGATCAACCGGCAGCAGCTCGACATAGTCTTCCATCTTACGGCCCGAGAGCTCCCAGAGCTCGCGCAGGCAATCCGGATCTGTGATGACGGTTGGGCCACCATCAAACTTAAAACCGTCCAGCTCATAGACATAAGCGCGACCGCCTGGCTTATCGCGATTATCAACAAGCGTCGTTTGAAATCCCAGGCTTTGCAGCCGGATGGCCAGGGCCAACCCACCAAAGCCGGCGCCGATAATCGCCGCGGTCGGTTTAGCAGACGCTTTGTCAGTCTGGAGGGCCGGAGTGGCTTCCAATGTGGCACTCATGATGATTCCTTTTGGGCACGTTCGCGGCGCATGAAGCGACGTTCGGAGAAGTTTGCAAGTGCTTTGCTTACGGGCACAGGGGGCTTTCCGATCAATATTCTGGCCTTGTCATACCAGCGCAGACCATTGCGGTAAAAGCGACGGATTAGCCGGTCATTCAGCCGGTAAAAACGCTGCAAGACAATATAGCGCTGAGAAGGCTCAGCCGCCCTAAAAAACATGCGATTGAGAAGCCGCGCATAGCGTTCGCGGCGAATATGGTGGCGGCGAAATTGCACGACCGCTTTTGGCGCAGCCGCCGGCCCTTTGTCCCGTATGGCCTGCGCGAGAACATCAGCAACCTCAACAGCATGCGGAACCGTAAAGCCTGTTGCGGCCACAGCAAACCCACCGCCAAGACCGATCTTAGCGCTGAAGTCATCGCGGTCTGTAGCCATCATCATCGGCAAGACCCCTTTCTCTCGGCGGACAATGCGGTGGTCGCCCCACCCTTTTTTAAGAATGTAATCGTCAATCCTTGCGGCAATCGCGTTTTCAGACAGATGCGGTGTGTCGCTAAAGTAGGTATCTTCAACCAGGATTTGTGTATCACTAAACGGCAGCAGATAAATAAAGCGATATCCGTCAATCTGCTCGACTGTTGCGTCCATAATGACAGGGTGGCTCACACCGTGGGGCTGAGCCGTTTCAATCACATGGCCGACAAATTTCTGCCAACCGGGAAACTCATCCGCGCGGGGTTTGTATCCAGTCGCATCAAGGGTCGGGACGTTATCCGAGAAACCTTTTGCATCGACGGTCTGGCCGAGACGAAGTCGCAATCGGCCTGCCGCAATAAACGGCGCGACACACGCCCGTAGCGTCTCTGAATTTCCGGTCCTGTAGCCGATCTCTAGCGTTCGTTTCCGTTTAGGAAATTGTACGTCATACCGGTCCCAAGAAAAGGCTGCAAAGGGCGCAAACCATTCGCGTAAATGGGGCGCAATATCAGTTTCATTGAAAGACCAGGTATGATCGCCTGCAATCTTATCCGAGGCCTCTATCATTTCGATGACAAGGTCGGGATTGACGCTTAAAATACGCCAAGCCGCCACTAACCCAGACAGCCCCGCCCCAATAATGCGCAAATGGGGCGCAGAATTCGCTACGGGCGTTGAAGGGACTTGCGAAGACATAGGCTTGGCGCATAGCGTGCCAGAAATACTTTGCCCACAGGTGAGATGATGATCCGTACATCCCTTTTAACAGCAACCGCCCTGCTGATGTGGGCCGTACCCTCAATTGCCGATACGCCAAGCGACAATACGGATATGACCGTTATCCATGCTGGGCGCCTCATCGATACGAAAGCGGGCCAAGTCGAAAGAGATCGGTTCATCGTCATAAAGGACGGCGCAATTACGGATGTTTTGTCCGCCCGCGAAGCGCAGCGGCTTGGCGAACCCGGAACATTTATAGACCTGTCCGACATGACGGTCCTGCCTGGTCTATCTGACGCGCACGTTCACCTGATCGGCCGAGCAGCCTTTTACGGGTACCAGTCTTTGTCAGAAAGCACGCCGCGCGCCTCCATAATCGGCGTCGCCAACGCTAAAGCGACGCTGAATGCGGGCTTTACGACCGTTCGCAACGTTGGAGCCCCTGATTTTGCGGATGTCGCCCTTCGTGATGCGATTGCCGATGGGGATGTCCCGGGCCCCCGCGTCATTCCAGCGGGACGCTCCATTGGGATTACCGGCGGGCATTGTGACAACAACCTCTTGCCCTACAAATATCGTGACCGAAGCGGGGGCGTTGCTGATGGGCCTTGGGCTGTGCGTGCCAAAGTGCGCGAAAACAAGAAATATGGCGCAGAGGTCATCAAGTTCTGCGGAACGGGCGGCGTCTTATCAAAGGGGACAACGATCGGCGCACAGCAATTCACGCTCGAAGAAATGAGCGCAATCGTCGATGAAGCCCATGCGCTCGGCATGAAAGCAACGGTGCATGCCCATGGGACGCGCGGCATTAAAACAGCCATTCGTGCTGGCGTCGACTCCGTAGAACATGCCTCCCTGATTGACGAAGAAGGCATCCAGATGGCCGTCGAAAATGACGTCATGCTATCCATGGATATTTATGTGTCCGATTTCATCCTTTCCGAAGGTGAGGCCGCAGGCGTGCTGCCCGAAAGTTTGGAAAAAGAACGCCAAGTTGGGCGATTACAACGCGAAGGCTTCAAGAAAGCCGTTGAAGCAGGAGCTCGGATCGCCTTTGGATCGGACGCTGGTGTTTATCGCCACGGTCTTAACGGACGGCAATTCGCCTATATGGTCGACTGGGGCCTGACACCGATGCAGGCTATCCAAGCCAGCACGATCAACAATGCTGAACTTTTTGATCTAGAGGGCCAAATCGGCGTTATCGCTCCGGGCGCACATGCCGACATCATTGCCGTCTCTGGCAACCCTTTGGAGAATATTTCAGAGCTCGAGGACGTCGATTTCGTGATGAAAGGCGGCGATGTATTTAAGTCAGTGACGAATCAATAAGATTCCTAGTGCTATGTGATGTTCCACCCGATGACTAAGACCTGCAATCTCGTGTCTGGCCGTTGTATTGGAAATCAAATGTTGCAGCTTTGGAACGCAACACGCCCATAATACAATTACAGAAGCCGCATCAAAAGTTGTAAGCTTTGAAAACAAAACGGGTTTTGTAAATTTTTCAGCAATTTAACCCCTATTTATCACAGTTAATCACTGCCTTATTCTGATCAGACCTGTCATGACGACCAAGTTTGCTCCGGCAAGCACGGCGAGCGGTGAGGTTGCCCCACATCGGCCAAGCTGCTCGCCACAATTCATGACAGCGCTGTCGGCTTAATCGCAAGCGCGCGCCCGGTTTTAGCTCTCAATAAGCTCTAGCTAGATTTCTCATCCTGATAGGCAATATCGGGCTGGTAGTTTTCATCGTGTTTCGCGAGCACCTCACCCGCTAGAAACTCACGGTCGCCAATCAAACGACCAGACACGACAACGCCCTCACCTTCTTGAAACAAGTTGGGCAAAGCTCCGCTATATTGCACGCGGATCGGATCTCCCATGGGGCGTTCAAAGTCTGTTACGTCAAATCGGGTCACGACACCTTGCGTTTCAATGGACCCCTCCACGACGAGCCCACCAATCTTAAATATCTCTGAGGCCGGGGCAAAGTCCGCCGCAACAACGTCCGCCGGATTATAGAAGAATTGTGTATTTTCGTTCAGCGCCGATAAGATCAACGCCATACCGGCGACAAGTAAAATCCCGCAGCCAGCAATAAGGCCCAGACGGCGATTACGGTTTGGCGGAACAACACGGGTCATGCGCACAAGATATGATGCATTTCCTCGCACTTCAATGTAATGACAGTGCGATAATGACGCGGCATAGTCAGACGGTGAATCACCCCAACACAGCCTTAGACATTGAGGATTTGTCTCTTTCTCGCGGTGGACACGCTCTCCTGCAGGGATTGACCCTCAATTTGGGCTCCGGGACAGTATTATGGCTGACGGGGCCGAATGGCTCAGGGAAAACATCCCTCTTGCTGGCTTGTGCAGGGCTCCTGCCTATCGACGGCGGCTCTATCACGTGGAACGGCTCCGAAGACCCTGCCTGCCATGTCAGCTATGCCGCTTTTTCGGGCCCAGAGCGTGAGGGCTTAACAGTGGGAGAAGACTTAAAGTTCTGGCAGACAATTCATGCTGACCAAACGCCAACGGCAGAACGACTAGACCCTGTCGGCCTCAAACCCTTCATCGACAATCCTGTAACGGGCTTATCAACCGGCCAAAGACGACGCCTTGCGCTGGCCCGTCTTTCTCTGATGAATACCTCGATCTGGTTGTTGGACGAACCCCTGGTCGGTCTTGATAAGGCTGGACAAGCTCTCGTCATGAAAGCCGTTGCAGCGCATAGCGAAGACGGTGGCATCACCCTAATCGCCTCTCACCAGCCGCTGAAGCTCCCCAAAATCACGGCACAGCAATTGATTTTTGAGGCTGTCGCCTGATGATCCGCACACTTTTGCAAAGGGAGTTGAAACTCGCCACGCGTCAATTGGGTGGGCCCAGCCTCTCACTGGCTTTCATGGCGCTTTTCGTCTTACTGTGCGGGCTGGCCTTGGGTGGGGACAGCCTAGCGAGCCGAGTTGATCTTGGTGTCGGCCTGCTTTGGCTCGCTGTAACGCTCTCTACCCTGCTGGGACTGGATAGTCTTTATCAAGTCGATCAAGAGAAAGGGGTTTTGGGACAGCTTTACCTCGCGGGCGTCAGCGGAGGATCTATTGCGATCGCAAAAATGTGCGTCTTTGCCCTTGTCTATATTCTGCCTTTAATCGCTATCATTCCGCTACTCGCCCCTCTGATTGGGCTCGACTCAAAACCAATGTTAGGCGTCGTCTTCTCTTTACTGGTGGGACTGCCAGGCCTTGCTGCCTATGCCTCTTTCACTGCGGCCCTTTTGTCAGCGCAGAGAGGCAACGGCGTCCTCGGGGTCATTCTGACGGCCCCACTTCTCATTCCCTTATTGATATTTGGAATTGAGGCCGCGCTAGTCTGGCCAGAAGTGGGGCTCGGTGCGATGCAATTTCGCATCTTAGCGGGTTTGAGCCTGATTGCCCTTGCTGTAGGAGGTCTCGGAAGTATTGCGGCTATAGCCGCGAATAGAGGGCCCCGATAAGCGCGCATGATTACCCGTTTTGCGAATCCACAGAGGTTTCTAGGCCTCGCGAAGTGGCTCACCCCCACCCTCGGGATCTTGGCCGCTATCTGCCTTTGCCTTGGCTTATATATGAGCCTTATCAGCTCCCCACCGGACACGGAGCATGGGCACACAGTCCGTATCATGTATGTTCATGTACCGGCGGCTTGGACAGCGATGGCGGCTTACACAGGGATTGCCATTGCCAGCTTGATCAGTTTTGTCTGGCGGCACCCTTTAGCCGATATGGCGGCGCGCAACTTGGCCTTACCCGGCGCAGCCATGACGGCCCTATCACTCGCAACGGGCGCTTTATGGGGCAAACCGGATTGGGGCACTTATTGGCAGTGGGACGGGCGCATGACGAGCGTCCTCATCCTCTTATTCATCTATATTGGTTATATGGCTGTTTGGCGTGTTGTGCAGGATCGCCGCCGCGCGGCAAGGCTAGCGGCAATCCTCGCTATGGTCGGCTGGATCAATATCCCTATCATCAAATTTTCGGTCGATTGGTGGAACAGCTTGCACCAGCCCGCAACAATCTCATCGCCAGGCGCTCCAGGCTTAGCGGCCGAGTTTTTGACGCCCTTACTGATCATGACGTTTGCTTATAGCTGCCTGCTCGGTTGGTTAGTCTTACGGGGTATGCTGGCCGAAATCGCCGTCCAACGCGCCAAGCGCAAGCCTAAAGCAGCGACCACCACCCGGATGGAGGTGATGGGCTGATGGATATGGGGCCTTTCGCGGTCTTTATCTGGGCGAGCTACGGCGTCAGTGGTCTGGTCTTGGCTGCGCTCGTCATTCGTGCGCTGCGACAGCCCAAGCCATGACCGATTTACCCAACGAGCCTTGGGCGCGCTTAAAAGTGTTGATGTTGCGCCTCAGAACGGACTGCCCTTGGGACCGCGAGCAAACACACGAAACGATTGCGCCCTACACGATTGAAGAAGCCTATGAGGTGAAAGAGGCGATCGACCGTCAGAATATGTCCGAACTGAAGGACGAATTGGGCGACCTGCTCTTCCAAGTGCTTTTCCAAAGTCAGATTGCCTCAGAAACGGACGACTTTGATCTGGACGACGTTGCTGAAGGCCTGGTTGAGAAAATGGTGCGCAGACACCCCCATGTTTTCGGCGATGCCGACAAACCTGACTGGGACGGGATCAAAGCCGCTGAACGGTCTGGCAAAGCCGAAACGCGAACACTTGATGGTGTCGCGCTTGCCCTACCCGCCTTGATGCGCGCACAGAAACTACAAAAACGCGCCGCAAAAGTCGGCTTTGATTGGCCTGACACGCAAGGCGCTTTTGCAAAGATCGTTGAAGAAGCCGAAGAACTACAAAACGCCCCAAAAGCCGAACAACATGAAGAGGCGGGCGACCTTCTCTTTGCTGTTGTAAACCTGGTCCGGAAAATGGGCTTAGACGCAGAAGCAGCCTTACGCGACGCCAATAGTAAGTTCACCAAACGGTTCACGATCGCCGAAGATAAAGCTGGCGGGACCTTTAAAGGTCTCGACCTTGAAACGATGGATGGTCACTGGAACGCGGCAAAACGCGACGGGTTTTAGTCTAAGACTGCACCAATTCCGCATGGCGCGCTCGGAACTTGCCCGCATCAGATTCTGACAAGCGCACCGTCATGTCGACATCGCCAGTTTCAGCTGTTTCTTCGCTAAGCACTTGGCCATTCTGATGAAGCCAAGCATGGGCGGAAAAAGCTTGTGGCGTAATTCGCACGTCCAACACCTCATCGCCGCGCGTTAACGCGTCTTCGATCCCAGCCAGCAAGTCCTCTATGCCTTCGCCAGACAGGCAACTGACGACAAAAGCATCCGTCAAAGCCGCATCTGTTCGGGCGCGCTCTGCCAGTAACTCGCTATTTTCGCGTTGGGTCGTTGGCAAAAGGTCCGCCTTATTCCAAACCTCAATGAGGGTCTGGTTGGCCGCCTCCCCCGCCCCGATCTGTTCCAGCACCTCCAGAACCTCTTCACGGCGCCGCGCTGACAAGGGATCAGCGACATCCCGAACATGGAGCAGCACATCCGCTTCTAACGTCTCTTCCAGGGTCGCTCTAAAGGCTGTGATCAGTTGCGTTGGCAGATCGGAAATGAACCCCACAGTATCAGACAGAACCGCATTTCGCCCGCTCGGCAGAGGCAAGATGCGGTGCGTCGTATCCAAGGTCGCAAAGAGCATATCCTTGGCCAGCACCCCGCCTGTTGTCAGGCGATTAAACAAAGTACTTTTGCCCGCATTGGTATACCCCACAAGGGCCACGATCCGGTCCTGACTGCGCTTTCGTTTGGCCCGTTGCAGGTCCCGCGTGCGGCGCACTTGATCCAATTGCGATTTCAGACGATCGATTTTTTCATTCAGTTGCCGACGGTCACTCTCAATCTGGGTTTCACCTGGCCCCGCTAAGAAGCCTTGTCCGCCACGCTGCCGTTCCAAGTGCGTCCAGGTGCGCACAAGACGGGAACGCTCATATGCCAGACGCGCGAGCTCGACCTGCAGGCGGCCCTCTTTTGTCGCCGCGCGGAGGCCGAAAATCTCTAAGATGAGCCCCGTCCGATCAATAACTTTGACCTTGAGCTGCTTTTCGAGATTGCGCTGCTGGATGGGCGAAAGCTCCCCATTCACGATTAAAACAGATAGAGAGAGGCCGGCAATCGCCGACGCCATATCGTCAATCTGACCCGAGCCGAAATAGTTGGAAACTTTGACTTCGCGGATCGGCACAATGCGCGCATCCACAGGCGCAACGCCCAGCGCCTCGGCCAGGCCTACCGCTTCTTCAAGATCATAGTCCGCATCACCGGATCGGGCATTGTTAAAGCGCGGATGGACCACCATTGCGCGCTCAATTTTGACCTCATGCTCATGCATAGGCGAAAGCGCCTCTATTCGTCATCATCGACAGGGTCGTGAAGCTGGACCGGTCCGGACGGCATAATCGTGCTGATCGCATGTTTATAAACAAGCTGCGCACTACCGTCGCGACGCAGCAGCAAACAGAAATTATCAAACCAGCTGACAACGCCCTGTAGCTTTACGCCGTTCACAAGGAAAATTGTCAAAGGTGTTTTGGATTTCCGCACCGCGTTTAAAAAAGTGTCTTGGAGGTTTTGTTTGCGATCAGGCATGACGGTCTCGTTCTTTTTCTTGGCGGCTAGGACTTTTATGTTCAAAAGTCTGCGCCGCAGTCCACATTCCCCTCATACGATAGGTTTTACGAAGCGCAACGGTATTCGATCAATCGCTTTGTGAACTTTTATTGACGCCACGTCGAAGGCAGTAAAAGCGACAAAGCGATGAGAACTTCAACACGCCCGATGAGCATCAAGCCCGTTGTGATCACCATTTGCATCCCCGTAAAGTCCGCATAGCGAAGCCCTGAGGCGGGCAAGGTGAGTTCTAAAAGCGGACCAATATTCGCCAAACTCGCCGCGGATGCCGCCAGACCGTCCTCTAGGGTTAGCCCAGAGGCTGACAAAGCCAGCGCCCCGCCCGCAAAACAGATAATATAGCCAAAAAAGTACATCCAAACGGATAAGAACGAATCATCATCGACACGAGACTTTTTGAACTGGATGGGGACAATCCGTGACGGATGTGACAGTCGCGCCAAGTCTGTCCCGAGATGGCGGAACAAGAGCATTAAGCGAATCACTTTAATCCCGCCCGCGGTAGACAATGCCGAGCCTCCGATCAGGGCTCCGGTAATAAGGATGGGCGCTGGCACCATATCCAAACTCACCACATCGTAGCGGTACGCCGCCGTAGACATGAAGAAGACGGAATCGAGGATGGCTGGCCCCAAATTATAGAGGCTGGCAAAGATGACTGTCACAGCCACCAAGAGGGCGATCAGGAAAAATAAGCCGCGATGCTCGACATGCGTAAAAAGCCGGGAAACGACGCTTAGTCGGCGCATCCGAATCAGATCCCAAAAAATCGAAATATTCATCGCCCCGATCAAGCAAAGCACCGCCAAGACAATTGCGGAAAATGGCGAAAGATAATTCGCCAGAGGGCCAGATTGCGGCGCAAGACCCCCCGTCCCGACGCCGGATAAAGCTAAGCAAATCGCATCGAAAGCACCCGTTCCGCCAGCGACCATAAGGATGAAGGCAATTAGCGCAAAGAACAGATAAATCGCCGCAATCAGGCGTCCAATACCGATCAACCTTGGGAACAACTCTCCCGTCCGGAAGGTAAAAAGGGCCGAGCGATGAATACCTGTCCCGCTCAGGTTTAACGCGGCCAAGATAACGACCGCAAATGTCGCCGTGCTCGCGCCGCCGAAATATTGCAGCAAAGAGCGCCAGAATAATAATGTCCGTGACATATCCTCGGGGGCAAGGCGGCTCGCGCCTGTCGTGGTGATGGCCGAGACCCCTTCGAACATAGCCGCCACCGGGTTAGGCGTGGCCCCTAAGGCGTAGAAAGGGACCGAGCAGACAATCGGCGAGAACACCCAAAAGAGCATCAGAAACAAAATCGCTTCGGCCGAGCTTTCGCGTGTAGACGCGCGGAAGGACCCAGTGATCATTAAGGCCCCAATCAGAGCCGTTACGATAGCCACAACAGCGAGAATGGTCGCATCGCGAGCTTCAAAATTCACGAAACCCATAAAGGCGGCAATGATCATCAGCCCCGCACAGGTAATCAGGCTATAGCCCAACCAAAGCAGGATGCGGACAATGCCCATCGTGAGTTAGTAAAGCTCTACGCCGACGCGGAAGAGTTGCTCAATTTC
>CAWUKE010000036.1:0-15341 GCA_963922935.1 uncultured Alphaproteobacteria bacterium
CCAGAGACCAGATCGACATCCAGGCCGCCGACTTGCTGAAAGTAAGTATACTGGCTGACTTCCATGCCGTCGCACCAGACTTCCCAGCCGAGGCCCCAAGCGCCAACCGTCGGGTTTTCCCAGTCATCTTCGACAAAGCGAATGTCGTGCAAGCTGCGATCAATCCCGATGGCATCGAGGCTACCCAGATAACGTTCCTGCAAATCTTCCGGGTTCGGCTTCATGATGACCTGGAACTGGTAGTAGTGCTGTAGGCGGTTTGGGTTTTCGCCATAGCGTCCGTCTGCGGGGCGACGTGAGGGCTGCACATAGGCAACATTCCAAGGCTTTGGCCCCAGCGAGCGCAGCACAGTGGCGGGGTGCAGCGTCCCGGCGCCGACTTCCGTATCAAAGGGCTGCAAGATCGCGCAGCCTTGCGATGACCAATAGGTCTGCAAACGCAGGATCAAATCCTGAAAAGAGTCGGGCTTTGTAAGGGTTGCGGCCATAGCGGCGGCTTTAGCGAACCGAGGCTGGAGTGCAAGCGTAGCATGCTGCCCATTGCAAATGACTAAGCTTTTTCGAGCTCCTTGTTTAACCCCGCATCAATCAGCGCTTGTCTCGCCTCTGCCACATCGTCTTCATGAACCATCAGCCGTTTCGGAATCATAATTCCCGGTTCCAGCACACTCATATGCTGGTCCATAACGAAGGCGACGATATCCGCATCTTTTAGCACCGCCTCAGCAAAGCTAATGGTGACAGGGTCGGTTGTGACAATTATTGCTTCCATAGACATTAGCTGCGCTACACCCGGCAAATTCGCAACCCTGTTAAACGACACGTGTTTGTCACTTGTGGGTGAGGTCTTCGCACCCTAATTAGGCCAAAATATTTGAGATTTATGTGACCGCACCCGCACAAATACGAGACGACGCCGCGCTGTCCCCAGCGCAAGTTCTCTGGCAGCTTTCCGTAACCGATATGGAGGCGGTTGATGCGCTGATATTGCAGCGTATGCACTCCCCTGTTGGTTTAATCCCCGATCTCGCGCAGCACCTTGTCGGCGCGGGCGGAAAACGTTTGCGCCCCCTCCTCACAGTAGCGACGGCGCAGCTCTGCGGCTACTCTGGGACAGCGCACCATAAACTAGCAGCAGCTGTGGAATTCATCCACTCTGCGACATTGCTGCATGACGATGTGGTCGATGAATCAGATCTGCGACGCGGGAAAAAACCCGCCAACCTCATTTGGGGCAATAGCGCGTCGATCCTTGTTGGCGACTTCCTGTTTGCCCGCGCATTTAACCTCATGGTTGAAACAGGCAGCATGGACGCATTGGGTATTTTGTCGAACGCGGCCTCCGTCATTGCAGAGGGCGAAGTTCAACAACTCGCCGCTCTGCGCAATCTGGCGATGACCGAAAAGGATTATATGGCCGTGATCAAGGCCAAAACGGCGGAACTGTTCGCGGCGGCTTGTGAAGTGTCGCCCGTTATTGCGGGGCTTAGTGAAGATCGCCGGACGGCGTTACGTGATTATGGCTTAAAACTCGGGCTTGCTTTCCAACTCGTCGACGATGCTCTGGATTATCGTGGTCGTGAGGCGGCGCTGGGTAAATCAGTCGGCGACGACTTCCGGGAGGGTAAGATGACCCTGCCCGTCATTCGCGCTGTGGCCGTTGCGAACGATCAAGACCGGGCGTTCTGGCGACGCGTTATCGTTGAACGGCAGCAAGACGAGGCGGACTTGGAACAAGCGACAGATATATTGCAACGCACCGATGCGCTTGAGGAGACTCTTCAAATGGCCCGTCGTTTTTCCATAGAAGCCATTGAGGCGCTCGACGTCTTCCCGCCGTCTAATTTACGGAATTGTCTGCAAGACTTAGCAGCTTTTGTGGTCAGCCGCGCGAGCTAATCTATCGGCCCCAATAGGCGGCTCGCGATTATATAGATCAGCATGAAAGTGACGACCACGCCCCCTAGTCCCACAGCGGATCCAATCGTCCCCCGGATCAAAGCCTGCTGCGCCCAAATGGCCGTTGTGCCTGTGGCGCCAATATAAAGCATCGTCACAGGCAAGGGATTTCCAAAGGCGCGGGCGGCGCGCTGAAAAATATGGGTTGAATGCGCTTCTGTTAGACGCAGTCCACGCCTGGGTTTTAAAGCGAGTGTGAGTAAAACATCGGCAAGAAAGGGCATAATCAGCAGCGGCCCAAGATAGAGCAGCGGTAAATCCGGTTGTTCCCGAACAAGCAAAAGGATCAAGCCCGCATAGAGAAATCCGATCGGTAATGACCCACAGTCACCGGAAAAAACTGCGGCCTGCCGCCTCAAATTATAAGGAAGGAACCCTATAATGGCCGCCGCCGCACTGCCGGCGACCAACGCTGTAACTGTCGCACTGACAGCTAGGGCTGTTAAACAGAGCGTTATAAGGACGAGAGCCATGACCCCGCCGAAAAGGCCATTTATTCCGTCCATAAAATTGACAGCATTTGTCACGACAAACAGCCACAAGACTGTTCCCGCAAGGCCCAGAGCAAACGGCAATTGTAAGGCTCCGGCGCTAAACGGTAGCTCCATGACAACGCCGAGGCGGAGAGCTGCATAAAGGCAGATCAGCAAGATCAGGGCGAATTTCAGCTTGGTTGGTATGATCAGGCGGTCATCAATCAGACCAATCATACCAAGCGCAAAAACGCAGGTTAGAAGGCTCAAAACGGGTCCGACCAGACGCCCTAGTCCGAAAATAACATCGGCGTGAAATGTGACCGCTAAGAGCATCGCGGCAGAAAAACCCGCGATTATACCGAGACCTCCGCCGGTTGGCGTAGCCACCGTGTGTGCGGACCTGTGATCCGGCATATCCCCTAATCCGCCCAGCCGAGTAAATCCTGTAATTGCGAGGCTAACGAATAAAGCGACGCCACCAATTTGCATGGCGATAAAGCCGCCGAGACTAAACTCAGGCAGCATCGTTCTCATCCCCTAGGCGACAGGCGACCGCCCACCAGCCGAGGTTTTTCAGGTGATTAGCAGCCATCGCAGCTACCTCGTCATCTTGGAAGAGCCCGAAGCAGGACGCGCCAGATCCGCTCATCCGTGCAAGATCACAGCCGGGTTGTTCAGCGATAGCTTTAATGACATCGGCAATAATGGGGGCATACTGGATAGCGATATCTTGGAGATCATTACGGCCCAAACGCGCACGATCTAGCAATGAGCCTGACTGCGAGGTTTGCAATGGTTCGATCGGCCGGATTTCACGATCAAAGGCCTTAAATATCGCGCCTGTTGAGACGGCAATGCCCGGATTGACCAAAACGGCCGCAATCGTGCCAAGGCCTTCAATAGGTGTAACGCGCTCGCCAATGCTTTCCATCATCGCCGTCTTTGAAAGATAGCAGACCGGGACGTCAGCCCCCAGGGACACAATCTCAAAATCGGGATCAAAGCGAAACTGCCGCAGAACGCTCGCGGCATTTGCAGAACCACCGCCAAGACCTGCCGAAACCGGAAGATTTTTCGTCAGCGTCATCGCTGTCGGTGGGGCCTCAATCGCTCTTGCCGCTTTGAGAACGAGGTTATCATCATCAACACTCAAGCCCGCCGCGAACTCTCCCCGAATATCTAAACGCGTGGCATCACTGGGCGCAAAATCTATCCAGTCCCCGAAATCGGCAAAAACAACTAGGCTTTCAACGGGATGATAACCCTGCCACCGCCCTGACGAAATGGCCGCGCCGACATGAAGCGTCAGATTTATTTTCGCCCGGCAAAGCAAACTTAGCGTGGCCTTTATTGCGCTGGGACCGCGTTCGGTCCTGCGGCAAGCTTGGCTTCAATCGTTTCCCGCTCTTCTTCTGTCGGATCAAACTCCAAAGCCCGCTTCCACTGGAAGGTCGCTTCGCGTTTACGTCCTAAGCGCCAGTACACGTCACCCAAATGATCGATGATCGTCGCCGAATAGGGTGTGAGAACCACAGCGTCCTCTAAATAGGTCTTAGCCTGTTCGTATTTTCCGAGCTTGTAATAGGCCCACCCTAAACTATCCGTGATCGCGCCCGATTGAGGTTCCAATTCCAAGGCCCGCTCAATCATATCGAAGGCCTCTTCGAGATTTTCTCCCCGATCGACCCATGTGTAGCCGAGATAATTAAGCGTATCCGCGTCGTCCGGTGCGAAGCTTAAGACGCGTTTGAAATCTGCTTCCGCTTCTGACCAACGATCGAGCCTTTCGTAGATAATCGCCCGCAAACGAAGAGGTTGTGGGTTCGCTGCAAGCTCTTCCTCTGAAAGACTTTCGACCAAGGCATCATAGAAAGGTAACGCCTCTTCCCAATTCTCGCGGAAAAAACGGGCCCGCCCTAAGGCTTCGCGCGTGTAGTAAGATGGATGCTCCTCGGCTAATCGTTCAAGAATGCCAATCGCAACATCGTCGCGGTCCTGATCGAAGAAAATATTGCTTTCTGACAGTCGCGCGCTGACGACATAGGCGCTTTCGTCAGAAATAGACCGATAGAGGGCCAAAACCTCGGCCTCGACATCGGGTTCGACTGTCAGTTCGTGCGTTTCTTCTAACAGTCCTGCCAACCACAAAGCCGTTTGGTCAAATTCCGGATCAATCCAACGGGCAAAACGTAAAAACGTCTCCGCACCATCTGTCGACTGGTTGCGGACGAAAAACTCAAACGCGGGAACAGTTAGGGCAATCGCCGCTTCACGTTTGACCGATAACTTCGGCAGAGCTTCTCCGGCCTCAATCAGCGCGATATATTCGCCGACAGGGCCCAATTCAGACGCAGGGTTATTATCAACAAGACTCTGGAGCCGATCTTTCGCCAGTTGGGTTTCCCCACGCCTCGCATCAAATCGGGACCGGGCGAGAGCCACTTCTAAGCCAGCGATTTCGGTCTGCTCAACCCGATCAAACGCAGCCATGGCCGCATCCTCATTACCTTCCCGCGCTTCAAGTTTCGCGAGCTGTAATTCACCAAGCGCGTCGAAATAGGCTGTATCGCCCAGATCACTAAATATTTTGCGGGCTTTTTCGATACGCCCCTCATCAACAGCAGTCCACCCGGCCAGTAATTTAAGAACCGGCCCCATAGTAAAATCAGGACTATCCTCAGACGCAAATTTCTTCACACGCGACGCGCGGCCTCGTGAAAAGGCATCAACGGCCAGCACGGCCCGCGCCATGCTCTCCGTCTTGTCTTGTCTATAGAGCCGTTCAGCCGTCTTCGCGGCCAGCTTCTGATCACCTGAAAACAGTGCACTATAAAGGGCTAAACGACCAAGGCGGATATCATCAGGCGCTAACGTGTATGCATCTTGGAAGAACCGAGACTGCGCTTTTGAGTCCCGAATGTAGCGCGCATAAGATCCGGCGAGATAATCACCGAGTAATCGCGCCCGCGAGCTATCTTCGACACCGCTTTCGGCATGGGCAAACCCTATCGGAGACGCCGCCAGGATTATCGCAAGAACATAAGCTCGTAATGTCATGTCCAAGTCCTAGCGACGTGTTTACAAATGTCGACTTAATAGCCGGATAGTTTGAGAATCAGTGATCGATCGGACCCCATCACATCCCGGCATAAGCGGGACCGCCCCCACCCTCCGGCACTGTCCAGACAATGTTCTCTGATGGGCATTTAATATCGCAAGTTTTGCAGTGGATGCAGTTTTGCGCGTTGATCACGAATTTGGGGTCCGAGCCTTCTTCGCGAACGACTTCATAGACACCAGCGGGGCAGTAACGCTGCGCAGGTTCGTCAAATTTCGGCAGGTTGACTGCGATCGGAACACTATCGTCAATCAGCTTCAAATGGCTCGGCTGATTTTCGGAATGATATGTGTTGGTGAAAGACACATTGGTTAGACGGTCGAAAGAGAGCACCCCATCCGGTTTTGGATAATCGATAGGCTTATGTTTGGAGGCCTCTTGCGTCGCTTTTGCATCGTTCTTTTTGTGCTGCAGCGTCCCAAACAATGAGAATTTGAAAATCGTCTGGAACCACATATCAAAACCGCCTAACAGCATGCCGCCAAAGAATGGCCCGAAACGACCATTGAACGCCGCAACATTGCGGACAGGTTTCAGATCTTTCCCGATTTCGCCTTCACGCAGTTCCGTATCATAGGCCTCCAGCGTATCGGCTGAACGCCCTGCCGCCAGCGCCGCATTGGCGGCTTCTGCGGCGGCAATACCGGAAAGCATCGCGTTATGATTACCCTTAATCCGCGGTAGGTTCACCAGACCCGCAGAGCATCCGAGTAAGGCCCCACCCGGGAAGGCGACTTTTGGCAAGGATTGATAACCACCCTTTGTGACAACGCGAGCGCCATAGGAGATGCGCTTTCCGCCTTGCAGGACATCCGCAATATCAGGATGGTGCTTCCAGCGCTGGAATTCCATGTAAGGATAGACGTGCGGGTTCTCGTAATTCAGATCGACGATCATGCCGAGATAAACCTGGTTGTTCTCAGCATGATAAAGGAATGAGCCCCCGCCGCGTTTCATCCCCAGCGGCCAACCAGAACTGTGGTAAACCTTCCCAGGCTCATGCTTGGCGGGATCAATCTCCCAAACCTCTTTCATGCCCAAGCCAAACTTTTGCGGGTTTGAGTCAGCTTCCAGATCGTAGGTCTTCATGGCCATCTTGGACAATGAGCCGCGTGCGCCTTCGGCGAGGAAGACATATTTGCCGTGCAGCTCCATACCCGGCTCGTAATTTGGACCTTTTGAGCCGTCTTTTTCATAGCCGAACTCACCAGCCACAACGCCTTTTAGGCTGCCGTCTTCATTATAGACGAGTTCCGAACAGGCCATGCCGGGGAAGACTTCTACGCCAAGCGCTTCGGCCTTATCACCCATCCAACGAGTCACAGCCCCCATCGAGACGATATAATTGCCATGGTTGTTCATCAGCGGCGGCATGATGAAATTTGGCAAACGCACGCCGCCTTGCGGACCTAATATCTTTAAATGATCAGACGTGACATCTTGTTTGACGGGACAAGAGCTATCATCGCGAAAATCGGGGAACAGTTTCTCTAAACCAATCGGATCAAGAACCGCGCCCGAAAGAATGTGCGCGCCAACCTCTCCGCCCTTTTCTAGCAGGACGACAGACGTTTCAGGGTTTAATTGCTTCAACCGGATCGCCGCTGAAAGGCCTGCGGGACCCGCGCCCACAATAACCACATCATATTCCATGCTTTCGCGCATTAAATCGGCCCCAGCCTCTTTTCCGTTTGCGTCCATTGCGGAACAGTCCTTATCGTCTCGTTTTTGTTTCCGACTCTCCGCCTACTGCGTTATGAGCGATGCGACAAGCGGCCCACACGTCGCATTTGCAAAGGTTTTACATGAGCAATGTTGTTGAAAGCCCAGATGGCTTTCCGCTGGGATGGGAAGAATGGCTCGGTCTCGCCGATCTGGGCCTGCCTGCCATCAAGGCCAAAGTCGACACTGGGGCGCGGACCAGCGCACTGCATGCGGTTCGGATTGAGCCCTTTGGCACAGAAGCCAAACCCCAAGTGCGCTTTATAATGCATCCTGATCCCGATGATCCGACGGTCGAAGTCGTCTGCTCAGCGCGGGTTACTGATCGGCGCCAAGTCACCAGCTCAAACGGACAAACGGAACTTCGCTATGTGATCAACTCCCCTGTCACGGTCGGCGATAAAACCTGGCCTGTTGAAATCAGCCTCACCAATCGTGAAACCATGGGCTACCGCATGCTTTTGGGCCGATCCGCCTTGCAGGACGGTATCACCGTTAAACCTATGGAGAGCTTTCTTCAGCCGATCTTGGATTATTCTGTCTACAAAAAGCGCCGCAAATCCTCCGTCAAAAAGCGCCCGTTACGGATCGCAATCCTGACTCAAAGCCCTGACAATTACAGCAATCGCCGCATGATCGAAGCCGCAGAGGCCCGAGGCCACACGATTGAATGCATTTATACATCACGCTGCTACATGGGGATCAAAGCGCACAAACCCGAAGTTCACTATGATGGCAAAGCCCTGCCCCGCTTTGATGCGGTCATCCCTCGCATTGGGGCCTCGCTCACCTTCTACGGCATGGCTGTTGTCCGTCAGTTCGAAGCCATGGGTGTCTATGTCCTCAATCGCGCAGACAGCATTGGCAAAAGCCGTGACAAACTGCTGGCGCATCAACTGCTCGGTCAACACGGCCTCGGCATGCCGGCAACAGCTTTTGCTCGCTCTTCGCGCGATAATAAGGGTATTTTAGACTTAGTTGGCGGAAGTCCTGTCGTAGTCAAACTCCTCGAGTCAACACAAGGCCGCGGCGTCGTCTTGGCCGATACGCGCAAAGCTGCCTCCGCTATAATCGATGCTTTTCAAGGCCTTAATGCCCACTTTCTCGTGCAGGAATTTGTCAAAGAAGCGGGCGGATCAGACATTCGCTGCTTTGTCGTTAACGGCAAGGTCGTCGGGGCCATGATGCGAACGGCGGCTCCCGGCGACTTCCGGTCAAATGTCCACCAAGGCGGGTCGGTGAAGCGCATCAAGCTGAAACGCGAAGAACGGCGCGCGGCCATCAAAGCGGCTCGCATCTTGAAATTGGATGTCGCCGGCGTCGATATTCTACGCACCGAAGAAGAGCCTAAAATCCTGGAAGTTAACTCCTCGCCCGGCCTTCAGGGGATCGAAGAAGCAACGAAAAAGGATATTGCCGCTTCGATCATTGACTGCATCGAAGACAAGGTCCCGACAATTTATCGAGTTGGAACGCGGGGTTAGGCCTTGCCCCCTCCCGTTCCTCTTCTTAGGTCAACACCATGACATTTGCTGGTTCAATTCTTGCGCTTATTTCCATGATCCTGAGCTTTATTTGGTTCATGATTTTCGCCGTGGTGATCATGTCGTGGCTGTTCGCCTTCAACATTTTAAGTCCGCGCGGCCAGATCGCCGGACAGATTTATGGTCTGCTTCACGGCTTCACAGAGCCGATCTTGAGACCGTTGCGGGATTTGCAAAGAAAGCTCTTGCCGCAATTCAACCAGATCGACCTGTCGCCAATCATGGCGCTCTTGCTGATCTGGTGGCTGCAAGAATATCTAATCCGAAGCGTTCTCATGCCGTCAATTGGCTTCAACTGATCTCAACAGATCACTCTAATTCAGCTTTAAGCGTTCGGGAGAAATGGTGCCGCTAGGGTGACTTGAACACCCGACCCCCGCATTACGAATGCGATGCTCTACCAGCTGAGCTATAGCGGCCCACAGCTTTGGCGAAAATGCGATATATTCATACGATTATACCGGAGCAATCCCTTTCGCACATTAATCGGCTGACTTTGGCGTATCCAGTAATTGATCGAGACGGTTGGCTAGATCGTCTGTGTTTTCGACCGTTGAAGATTTGAGATCAACCGCCACTCTTTCGACCTTCCCATCTGGTTCAGGTTCCCGCTCTGGGGCAACTGTCGCCGCGACTGGCCGCCTCACCGCTTCCAACCGCTCCGCGCGGGGGTGCTCAAGCTCCCCACTATCCCCAAAGGAAAACACCAGACGTCGCCAATCTTGCGGCGTGTAGTCGAAACCAGGGCCTTTTGGATCCAGATCTGACCAATCGCGCTCATGGGGCGCTATCGCCGCCCGTTCTGTCCACATGCGCGCGTCGACCTCATTGTCCAGAGCACGTTCTGCCTCGGCTGCAAGCAAGCATAACCTCGCGGTGGGTTCCTCAGCGTCCAGCATAGGCGTCAGGGCAGCCAGCGCATCCACAGGAGCGCCTGACTGTAGCCTATCTTCAATAAGAAGCAGCTTCGTTTCGCGGTGATTGGGCGCAAGGCTGGCGAATTTTTCAACACGCTTCGATCGCGTCTTATCCGCCTCACCCGGATAAAGGTCGAGATAGGCCACCGACAAAGCCGGATGCGGCGCTTTTGCCCAAGCCTCTTCTAACAGCTTAGCCGCCTTCTTTTGCCCGCCGTGACGCGCAAGCTCATGCGCGGCGATAGCGGCGGCAGGTGCGAAATCCGCGGCTTCTTTCAAGGCCGCAAGCGCCAACTCCTCCGCTTTATCGTGTTGGCTATTATCCATCCACCAATCCGCTTCGGCCGCGAGTAGGACTGATTTTCGGCGTCGATAAACGTCACCGGATAGATGCTTTGCGGCCCGTCCCTTTTCCAAAGCCTCCCGAGCGTCCGCCCAGCGAAAATCAGACACAAGGGCTTTGAAGAGTGTATCGAACGCCCATCTTGCCCGTGGGTTGGTATCAAAAGCGTCTTGCGCGGCTTCGATCGCGCCTGGGATATCCCCTGTCGCCAGCTTTGTTTGGGCAATACCCCGCTGCCCAGTGGGACGTGTTTTTGCGCTATCCAGCATAGCCTCATAGTGCAGAGCCGCTTCTTCACGGTCCCCGCAAGCCTCTGCAGCTGTCGCGCTAATGATGTGGCCTAAGTCAGTAGAGCCCGCCAATTCACGAACCCTTGCGGAGGCTTTTCGCGCACGGTCTATATTGCCTTCTGCCCCAGCAATCAGGGCGTCTTCCATAGCGTCAATCGCGCGATTACGTTTGCGCATCCCGACGCCAGATTTTAGGCGGCGTGGCAGTCGCCAAAACCATAAAAGGATCGACCAAAGGGCGATAATGCCGAGCGTAAAGGCGGCGCAGAGCAGGATCACCGCCTGCCATGTCAACTCAATCGGCGGATGGGCAAAAGGCCCCGTTTGCGCCGTCGATGTCAACATCAACGTTGCATCATCCCCGACCCAGAGCAACAGCCCCGCAAGGATGGCGATGAACACCAAGATAGTAATCAGATATTTTGTCATGGCGTTTGGGTCTCCAGAACGCTTTCCATATCAGCCCGCCAACCGCGCGCCAAATTCTGCAATTCAGGCGGTAATTGATCGAATTTCGCCAAAGCCATAGCGTAACGCTCATCCTCTAGGTCCGCTTCGATACCTTCGATCAAGGTTAAAGGATCGTCGTCCGATCGAATACGAAAATGCTTTGAAAACAAACCTCCACCTCGACGCGCTTCGGCTCCGTCACGCAAAATATCAGACGGGAAAGCCGGCACTGAAACCTCAATGTCGGCCACACTCTCATCGACCACCATGTCTTCGCTAATAATCTCAGGCAGGGTGGCTTCCAGAATGGGTGGGCGGTCCTCCAAGGCCTCTAAACGTGCAATTATCTGTTCAAGTTGTGTCTCAAGCGGCGCAAGGTCTGGAGCGGGTGCAACATCGAAACCGTCAGCTTTCAACGCTTCCAAGCGGCTCACAAGCGCCTCGTCAATTTCGGGAGATGGCGCTAGGATTTCTGGCGGAGGCGCGTTTTCAAGCGCTTCAATCCGGGTTTCTAAAGGCGTGAGATCGACCGTCTGGGGTCTTGGTGCGGGTCGGTTCCGAAGCGCCTCAATTTCAGCCGTCAGGCTCGCTATCTTCCGCTCATATTCGGCACGCAGGGGTGCCGGATCAAACGGCGCAGGCCGTGTGTAATAAGTCGCCGCGAAAGACGCGCCAAAGCCCAATAATGCGCCCAATAAGATCAGGAACGGCCAGAGTGGCGGTCGACGTTTTGCATGTGTGGTATCGCCCACCTCCTCGACTGCCACTTCTTCTTTCAGAGGCGCTTCAATTTGATCTTCGATCAAGTCCTCATAATCAACGTCATCGTCAGGCTTATCAGTATGGGTATCAGGCACGTTTCTTATTTAGTCTTTTTTGATCGCCGCGCCAGTATGGCCGCATTTATCAAAGCGCTTTGCGTTGGCGCCTCTGCTATCCATACCCGCCGATCCTGCAGAGGTTTCGCGATTGCCTTACTCAAGGTGATCACCTCGCCGTCCCAATCCGCCGGCATTAAAGCCTCAAACGTTTCTGCCCCAAAGACCGAAAAAAGAGTCAAATAGGCGCACGATAAGGCGTCTTTTGGAAGCCTGTCGGCGGGGACGGTTTTGTAAACGCAGGCTGATCGCACGTCTTGCCCTCGCTCTCGCAAAATAGCTGTCAGGTCCAATGTGACACGCTCGCCTCGCACATAGACAAGATTATCCTCTTTTTTATCAATGAGTTTGGGAAGGTCTCTCACTTGTCCTGAGCCGACAATAACATCATTAAAGCCGGCTTTTCGGGCGGCTTCTGCCGTCTTTTCGCCGACCGCATAGGCTCGCCCGGGTCCGGCCAAGCCAGACTGTGTAACACCATGAACAGACGTAAAAATCGGGACTGCGTATGGAGCGATTTCCGGCTTGGGCGAAACGGGTAGAACGCTCAGCAGAGGCGAAACAAAGGGCTCAAAGCCAGCTGCTTGCCAAGCCGGAACACTTTGCGAAGCGCCCGGCTCCGTCCGTGTAACCCAGAGCTTAGGCATCAAATTGGATACGTCCGTCGATTTCGGTTTTTAACGCCTCGCCGAGCCCAAAGCCAAAAGCGTAGGCCTCCCCGACGGTCTCAACGATTTTTGCCTCATTGACGGCAAATCGAAGCGAGCCATCGGGGCTCAAAACTTCGCCGCGGAATTCCATCTGCGCATTCTGCCGAGCCAAAGCGGCGATCGGGGTTCGGCAATTACCATCCAGGGCCCGTAAGAAGGCGCGTTCAGCCGTGATGGTTTTCTCGACACTCGGGTCATTGAACGTAGCCAAAATTTTCAGCAAGTCCTCATCGTCCCGCCGGCATTCCACACCAATCACGCCTTGTGCGGGCGCGGGCAGCATCAGCTCGGTTGGCACTGCCTGCGCAATTTGATCGGACATGCCGAGACGGTTCAACCCCGCCACCGCCAGGAACGTCGCTTCGCACACACCTTCCGCTAGTTTCCGCAAGCGCGTCTGCACATTGCCGCGCAGCAAGCAAAACTCTACATCAGGGCGAAGTGCAGCGAGTTGCGCGCGCCGGCGAAGGCTCGCCGTTCCAATAAGGGCCCCTTTTGGGAGATCATCAAGGGATGCATATTTGAGAGAAACAAAGCCGTCTCGAACATCTTCCCGAGGCAGCACAGCCGGAATGATCAGCCTTTCATGACCGACTGTGGGGACGTCTTTCATAGAATGAACGGCCAGATCAATACGACCGTCCAATAGCGCCTCTTCTAATTCTCGCGTGAAAAGGCCTTTGCCGCCGAAATCCTTCAACTCCCCTTTGATCGTGTCGCCTGATGTCTTCAGGATTTGGATTTTCCAATCTGTTTCGGGCGCGCAGGCGCGAAGCTCGCTCTGCACCCAGCGCGCCTGATATAGAGCGAGCGGGGATCCACGTGTGCCAATGGTGCGAATATGTTGCAACGGCCCTATGCCTTCCCTAGTTGGTGATTCATGTCCTTAGCGGTCCCGCATAGCAACATGCAAACTCTGATCTTAGGCGTTGAGTCCTCATGTGACGAGACGGCTGCCGCCGTGATTTGCGCCGAACGCGGCCTACTTTCGAGTATTGTTGCCAGTCAGGACGACGCCCACCGCCCTTATGGCGGCGTGGTGCCTGAAATAGCCGCCCGCGCCCATATGAGCATTATTGAGCAAATCATGGCTCGCGCCGTGGAAGACGCTGATGTCGCCTGGTCAGATTTAAGTGCTGTCGTGGCGACCTCCGGCCCCGGCTTGATAGGCGGTGTCATTACGGGTCTCATGGCGGCGAAGGGCCTTGCCTCTTCCCTAGAAATTCCCCTTATCGCGATCAACCATTTGGAGGGTCATGCCGTCTCAGCACGTCTGACAGAAGATTGCCCCTACCCCTTCCTGCTCTTGCTGGTTTCAGGCGGACATTCGCAGCTTCTCTCCGTAAAAGGCCTAGGCGAATATGAGCGACTGGGCAGTACAATTGACGACGCTGCCGGAGAAGCCTTTGACAAAACAGCGAAAGTCATGGGCCTTGGATTTCCGGGCGGACCGCAAGTCGAAAAATGGGCCTCGAAAGGCGATCCAAAGGCCATAAAACTCCCGCGTCCCTTATTGGATCGTGACAGCTGTGATTTTTCATTTGCTGGCCTGAAGACCGCTGTGGCTCGGGCCTACGCTGCTTCTGATAAGTCTGATCAGGCGAAAGCGGATGTCGCTGCGAGCTTTCAGGCGGCCCTGACGGATTGCCTTATAGACCGCACTGTCCGCGCTATGCAGCGGTTTAAAGCGGACCAAGACGGGCCTCTCCGCTTTGTGGTTGCTGGGGGCGTCGCAGCCAATAGGCACCTTCGCGCCAAATTAACGGAAGCGGCCACTGAAAATGGATTTGAAGCGCTCTACCCGCCCTTAAAATTCTGCGGTGATAATGCGGCCATGATTGCACAAGCCGGATTGGAACGGTTTCAGGCGGGCTATACAAGTCCTCTTAACGCCCCTGCACGCCCGCGTTGGCCTTTGGACGCGGCCGCAGCGGTCGCAGCGCCGAAAAGCGGATCAGGTCGCAAAGGGCCGAAATCATGAGCTATCAGCATTTTGGCGTAATAGGTGCAGGCGCGTGGGGCACGGCTCTTGCGCAAAACCTCGCCAATGCGGATCGTGACGTCACGATTTGGAGCTTTGAGGAAGACTGCGCCGAGGCGATCAATACACATCACGTGAACACTCTTTATCTGGATGGTGTGACGTTATCAAAATCCATTCGCGCCACAACAAAACCTGCAGATTTGGGCGCGTGCGACGCCTTTCTCTCTGTTGCGCCTGCACAGCACACGCGTCTCACACTGCAGTCCTTTGCGCCGCATATCCAGAAGAACGCTCCTGTTGCTTTATGTTCTAAAGGCATAGAAATCGCTTCCGGCAGCTTCATGTCCGACATATTGTCCGATGTTGTTCCGCAAGCCGTTCCCGCCGTCCTCGCGGGGCCGAGCTTTGCTGCTGACGTTGCAAGAGGCCTACCGACTGCCGTCACGCTAGCCTGTGCTGAGGAATCCATCGGTGAAGCCCTCGTTCAACAGATTTCTACGCCCTCTTTTAGGCTCTACTACTCGCCTGATGTGTTGGGCGCTGAAATTGGCGGCGCCGTCAAAAATGTCCTCGCCATTGTGTGCGGGATCGTTCTTGGAAAAGGCTTAGGGCGCTCGGCTCACGCCGCCATTATCGCTCGCGGATTTGCCGAAATGCGACGTCTCGGGACGGTTTTAGGCGCTGACGCCCAGACCTTCACGGGTCTTTCCGGCCTAGGCGATCTGGTTCTGACCTGCTCAAGTGAAATGAGCCGCAATATGAGCTGTGGCTTAGCTCTTGGTCGCGGCGAAAGCCTCGAAAATATTCTTGGCGGACGAAAGGCTGTCACGGAGGGCGTCGCGACCGCTCCGGCTCTTGAAGCGCTCGCCAAGGAAAAAGGCGTCGATATGCCGATCTGTTTTGCGCTGGCTGATATTCTCGCGGGGCGGTGCAGCGTTGACGAAGCGATC
>CAWUKE010000037.1:0-15313 GCA_963922935.1 uncultured Alphaproteobacteria bacterium
CCGCAATCAGGTCGGCTTGCTCTTCCGGGCTGAAATAAAGCGGGTAATGGGCAAAGCCGGGGGGAAACAGTGAGGTTGATCGGGACATGAACAGACTCACAATGACGTGATTTTTTAAGGCTCACCACCCTTGCGAGTCATTTTTCGCCACCCATATCGCACTAGAACGTTTCCGCTGGGCCATTTTGGACATGCGGGACCCCTGAACACATGAAAATGTTGGGCGCTGCAGAGGACCCAGGCCCAAATACAGGAGCACACTATGCCAAAAGTCATTGGGATCGACTTGGGGACGACCAACTCATGCGTCGCCGTCATGGATGGTGACACACCCCGTGTCATCGAAAATAGCGAAGGCGCGCGCACCACGCCCTCTGTTGTCGCCTTTACCGAAGACGGCGAGCGCCTGATCGGGCAAACGGCCCGTCGTCAGGCCGTCACAAACCCTGAAAACACCTATTATGCAGTGAAGCGCTTGATCGGCCGGCCGTTTACAGACCCGGCCGTCAAGAAAGACGCCAAGCTCGTCCCCTATAAGATTGTCAAAGGCAAGAATGGCGATGCCTATGTGCAAGGCCGCGACAAACCGCTCTCCCCGTCTGAAATCAGCGCCATGACGCTGACAAAGATGAAGGAAACGGCTGAGGCTTATCTCGGCGAGACGGTTACTCAGGCTGTGATCACGGTTCCCGCTTACTTTAACGATGCGCAGCGCCAAGCCACTAAAGATGCGGGCAAGATTGCGGGCCTTGATGTTCTGCGGATCATTAACGAGCCGACAGCCGCCGCGCTGGCTTACGGCCTGCAAAAAGACGACGGCAAGACCATCGTTGTTTACGATCTGGGCGGCGGCACGTTTGACGTCTCCGTTCTGGAAATCGGTGACGGCGTCTTTGAAGTGAAGGCGACCAATGGCGACACGTTCTTGGGCGGTGAAGACTTTGACATGCGCATCGTCGAATATCTCGCCGATGAGTTCAAAAAAGATCAAAGCATTGACCTAAAGAAAGACAAGCTCGCGCTGCAACGCCTCCGCGAAGAAGCGGAAAAAGCCAAGAAAGAGCTGTCCTCAGCCTCCACTTATGAGGTCAACCTGCCCTTCATTACGGCGGATGCGACAGGGCCAAAGCACCTCAATATGAAGCTGACCCGCGCCAAGCTGGAAAGCCTCGTCGAGGACCTGATCAAGCGCACCATCACGCCGATCAAGAAGGCGCTTGCCGATGCAGGCCTCAAAGCGTCTGACGTGGATGATGTCGTCCTCGTTGGCGGCATGACCCGTATGCCAGCGGTTCAAAAGGCCGTGACGGATTATTTCGGGAAAGAGCCGCACAAAGGCGTAAACCCGGATGAGGTTGTGGCCATGGGTGCCGCGATCCAAGCGGGCGTACTGCAAGGTGACGTCAAAGACGTGCTTCTGCTGGACGTGACACCCCTCTCGCTCGGTATTGAAACGGAAGGCGGCGTGTTCACGCGCATGATCGACCGCAACACGACAATCCCGACGAAGAAGTCTCAGACCTTCTCGACCGCCGCGGACAACCAGTCCGCTGTGACCATTAAAGTCAGCCAAGGCGAGCGCGAAATGGCGACGGACAATAAATTGCTGGGTCAATTTGATCTGGTCGGTATTCCGCCCGCCCCGCGCGGCATGCCGCAGATCGAAGTCACTTTTGACATTGACGCCAACGGTATTGTGAATGTGTCCGCCAAGGACGCCGCCACTGGCAAAGAACAGCAGATCCGCATTCAAGCGTCTGGTGGTCTGTCTGACGACGACATCGAAGCGATGGTCAAAGACGCCGAAGCGAACGCGGAAGAAGATAAGAAGCGTCGCGAGATGGCGGAAGCCCGCAACCAGTCTGAGGCGATCATCCACAAAGCCGAAAGCGATCTGGCTGAGCATGGCGAGAAAGTCGATGCGGACACCAAAGAGCAGATCGAAACGGCTTTGGCAGAACTGAAAGCCGAAACTGAGAACCCAGATGCGGATGCGGCTGGGATCACAGATAAGGTCCAAGTTCTAACAGCCGCCCTGATGAAGATGGGCGAAGCGATTTACGCCAACGCTGAAAATGAAGCGCATGAGGCCGAGAAGGCCGCGACACGCGCCAATAATGCGGCTGGTGAAGAAGACGATGATATCGTCGACGCTGAGTTCGAAGACGTCGACGACGAAGACGCGGCGTAAGCGACAAGATCAGAACCCCGCCCTTCTCAAATGGGGCGGGGTTTTTCATATCGGCGACAAGAATAAAACAGGCCGATCTGAAACCTTATGGGGACCCACGCTAAAATACGAAGCGATGTCACATCGCCCTTTGGCACCTATCGCCTCTCGCCTGATCGTGAAGCGCGGCGCTATTCCGCTGAGCGGTTACGCGACAACCGCTTTGGGCGCTGGGCTATTAGCCTGTGCCGAAAACAAGTGATGCGCGGCCAGCGCGAACCTTTTGACATTCCAGTCGCGCCAGGCGTCAAGGCCCGCCTCTACCCGTCGACCAATCGCTGCGAAAAACGCGCCTTTTGCGGCGTGCAGATTTGGGATGCCGCAGAGCGAGACGCCTTACGCCGAGCAGTGGAGCAAGCCGCAGAGGACAGCTTCACCTTTTTGGATGTGGGCGCGAATGTCGGGCTCTATTCGCTGTTTGTGAACGCCTATGGCCAAGCAGCCGGTCGGCCCACACGGATTATCGCCGTTGAACCCAGCCAGGATATGGGCGCACGCCTCCGCTTTAACGCACACGCTTCTGATGCGCCTATCGAGCATTTTTCTCTGGCGATATCCGACGCACCCGGAACCGCTTATCTTAGCGATGGCGGGACCAATCGCGGGGAAGGCCAATTGGCAGATGCGGGCGAACCGGTAGAGGTCATCACGCTTCTGCAACTGTGTGAACGCGCCAAGATCAATCGCATTGATGCGATGAAGCTCGACATTGAAGGCCATGACTTCCGGGCCTTGCGCGCCTTCTTCCAGGACGCTTCGGATAGGCTGAAGCCTAACCTAATCATTATTGAATTGCCGCAAGGGGATCGCAGTGCGATCATTGAACTGATGGACGGCCAGAACTACCTGTTATGTGACACAACGTCACTCAACGGCATTTTCAAGAAATCAACACCATGAGCAAACGCGACTATTATGACGTGCTGGGCGTGGCCAAGACTGCCGATGCCAAACAGCTAAAGTCGGCTTTCCGCAAAAAAGCGATGGATTGTCACCCCGACCGTAACCCTGATGATCCGACGGCAGAGGCCCGCTTCAAAGAGCTGAATGAGGCTTACGGCATTCTGTCTGACGAACAAAAGCGCGCCGCTTATGACCGCATGGGCCACGCCGCCTTTGAACAAGGGGGCGGTTTCGGCGGAGCAAGCGGCGCTGGCTTCCAAGACTTCTCAGATATTTTCAGTCAGATTTTCGGCCAAGGCGGCGGTGCAGCCGCTGGCGGATTTGCCGATATGTTTGGCGGACGGTCGGGTGGCGGACGTCGCGGCTCTACAGTCGCGCGCGGTTCTGATCTTCGCTATGAGTTAGAGATCACACTCGAAGAGGCCTTCCGCGGCAAGCAGATCGAAATTGATGTGCCGATTGCCGAAGATTGCGGGCGCTGTGATGGCTCGGGCGCCGAACCGGACGCAACGATCGAGACCTGTGATATGTGCCACGGCACAGGCCGCGTGCGGACCCAACAAGGCTTTTTCACAATGGAACGCCCTTGCCCAAAATGCGGTGGCGCGGGTGAATATATCTCTGATCCCTGCCGAAATTGTGACGGCACAGGCCTCGAGCGTGTCGACACAGCGCTGGACGTCACCATTCCCGCAGGTGTAGAAGATGGCACACGCATCCGCCTGTCTGGGCAGGGCGACCAAGCGCCCAAACGCGGGGCGGGCAGCCGTCAACGCGGCGATCTTTATCTCTTTGTCTCTGTCGCGCCGCACGACATATTTGAACGCGACGGGGCGAACCTGTTTATGCGCGCCCCTGTGCCGATGACGACTGCCGCGCTGGGCGGTGAGGTCGAAATCCCGACCATTGATGGCGGGCGGTCCAAGATCAAAATCGCGCCTGGCAGCCAATCCGGCAAACGCTTGCGCTTACGCGGTAAAGGGATGAGCGTCCTACGCTCTGAACAACGCGGCGATATGTATGTCGAACTCGCCGTGGAAACGCCCAGCCGCCTGACCGCAAAGCAACGCGAACTCCTTGAAGAATTTGCAAAAGAATGCGGCGATGATGTCAGCCCAGAAAGTCGCGGCTTTTTCGATAAAGCCAAGCGTTTCTGGGATGAATTGGTCGATTAGATCGTGACAGCCCGCCGGGTTTTTGTGTCTTCTATCTCGGTGCTAGCCGGAATAGCGGCAGCGATTACGGCGTGGCCGACTTTGTCCTGGCAAGGCGATGCGCTGTCTGATCTTTTAAAAGTCGCGCTGTTCACATCCGTCGCAACAGCCATCATCAGCGTCTGTCTTTGGACGGCCTTTGTCAGACCGAACCTCTCGCCCAAGCAAAGACGTTTCGCAGGCGGTCTGGTGGGGCTGATCACGGCTTTATGCGTCGCCCCCCTGCCATTCTTCGCATGGGCGATGAAAGCTGGACTGGTGGACTTGATCGCCAATGACAGTGTCTCAATCAGCGCCTTATTTGACCTGACTTTCAGCGCTCTTCGCCACGGCCTGTCAGCCTTCGTCCAGTTCACGAAAGCGTCTGTAGGCGCTGCCCTCCTCAGCACCGCCTTGGGATATGGGATCGTTCGACATTTTGAGCGATCTAAGCGCGAGTCTCACCAAACGGCGTGATATGCGCTTTCATGGCAAAATGAAACATTGCAGGATGCACGTTATCGGCTCGGTTTGATCGCGCTGGTCACGGGTAAGCGGGGCGCGCGGAAAAGCAACTTTAGAGGCTTGAAACGGCGTGGGATCGCTGCAAAGCGGCCTGCAGAAACCGGGGCAATGATAAAATTTTAGAGACCGGCGTTACTCAGCTGCGGGCGTTTTTGGGTCGGGCGTAAACGCCGAGACAGGCCGGAAGACGGCGTAGCCCGAGATAACGGACTCCCAAAGGCGGTCCGGCTCTTCGGGATCAGGAACATTCCGCGATAAGTTCCACAGCGTTCGAAGGTATGGGCCTTCCACATCCTCACTAATCTGACCGGACCAGCTGGTGATCGACCCTGGCGGGTCGAAGCGAACACTAAATCCGACGACATCACCTGTTATCCAGCCCGTTAGGGGGTGGCAGCTATCGGGATCAACACGGCCTAATTCTGAACAATAGTGCCCTGTGATGTGCCCTGTCTCTTCTACAGTGATCTGCATCACTGAGCCGGATTCATTCACCCATTGCCCTGTGAGATCATCCGCTTTTGACGGCGGCGTTGCACAGGCGATGAGAAGAACACCACAGGCCGAAGCCATCATCAATCTACGCATTGAAAAAGCCCAAAACCAAGTAAGCCAGAACGGTCAAACCGCCCGCAATCAGGGCATAGGGAAGCTGAGTGCGGACATGATCAATATGGTCCGATCCACTGGCCATAGAGGCGATGATCGATGTGTCTGATGTGGGGCTGCAATGATCGCCGAACACACCCCCGCCAATCGCCGCCGCGATAGCCAGTGAGGGATCCAACCCGTACTGCGTCGCCAGAGGCACAGCGATTGGGATCATAATGGCGAACGTCCCCCAGCTGGTTCCGGTCGAGAACGCCACAAAGCAGCTGATCAAGAAGACCAAAGCCGGCATAAGGGCAGGACTAAGGAAGGCTGACGTTACATCCGCTGTAAAAATACCCGTCCCCAAAGCGCGACACAAATCCCCGAGCGCAAAGGCCAGCAACATTAAGATAGCCAAGGGCACCATACCGGCCATGCCTTTCAACGCCGTCTCAACACTGTCACGGATGCGCAAGATACCTTGGGCTTTATAGAGGGCGATAGCGAGGATGACAGCAAATGTCGTGGCGTAAAGCACCGCACTGGACCCAGAGCCAGAACGCATCCGGGCAAACCAGGTCTCGCCCTCCCCCGTCATAATCAAAAAGGTCGGCACGAGCAAAACAAGCGCCGCGATCGGGAGGATCATATTAATTGCGCGATGGGTAACGCCTTCTACTGGCGGGACGTGGGTCGCATCCTCTGACATCATCGGCACGGCTCCATCCCGCAGCAATGTCCCGCGATTTTCGGCCGTCTTCATTTCACCAATGTCTCGCCCACTCACAATGACAACAATCAGAACCAAAACGATCAGCATGGGATAGAAATTAAGGGCCGTCGCCTGGATCAGTTGGGATGTCGGTTCTGCCAGACCTTGTGCCGCGATCAATGTCATGAGGTAGGCGCCCCAGGCATTAAACGGGATCAACACATTCGACGGCGCCGACCCCGTATCGGCAATCATGGCCAGCTTTTCGCGCGGGATACCCATCTTGTCAGTCACCGGACGGAAGACTGTGCCCACCGTCAGGATAGAAATATTGCTTTCGATAAAGATCAGGAAGCCTGTCCCCAAGGCCAGCATTTCGACCAGCTTGCGTTGGCCTTTGGCATTGGCGGCCTCTGTCCGGCGCTCCAACCAAGTCAGCAGTCGCTGAATAAAGCCCGCCACGCCGCCACTGCGCTGGATCAAAGCGATGAGCGCCCCAACAATCAGCGTGAACAGAATAATCCGGGCATTCCCCGCACTGCCGAAGACGGACACAGCGGCATCAATCGTATCGAATGTGGCGGCCAGCGGGTTGCCCCCAGCCAACACCACATAACCCGCCCATAGGCCCAGAGCGAGGCTTAAGAAAACCTGCCGTGTAGCGAGAGCCAGACCGATAGCCAGAACGGGCGGAAAAAGCGACCACCAGCCTGCCGTTTGAGAAATATCCATAAGCGCGTCCCTGCCCGCCCTCGCTGCGCTTTACAAGCGCCTGCCGCGCCTGCATCGAAGCATAGGTAATAAAAGGACCCTCGCATTATGAGCCAGCTATTCCGCAAGGAAGCCTTAGCGCGTCGATCCCGGGCGCTTTATGGTGAGGTTCGGTTGCGCACGCCGCTGCGCCCGATCTGGATCGGGCTCGCCATCATTCTGTCCCTCGGGCTCATCGGGTTTATCTTGTTTGGCATCCCAGTCTCTGACGGCACGGTTTGGAGCTGGCTACGTGCCTAAGCTGCCTCTCATTTTACAGACGGAGATGACGGAATGCGGCCTGGCCTGTCTGGCCATGGTTGGACGGTATCACGGTCACGACATTGATCTGAATAGTCTGCGCGAGCGTTATCTCTTATCCGCCCGCGGCACGTCGCTGAAACAGATCATCCGCATCGCTGGAGAATTGTCCCTTTCCGCACGACCTTTGCGCGTTGATCTTGATCAACTGCATAAACTCCAAACGCCGGCCCTGCTGCATTGGGATTTGAACCATTATGTCGTCTTGAAGCGCGTTAAGGGCAACACGGTCGAAATCCATGATCCGGGAATTGGACAGCGCTTTTTGCCCTTATCCAAAGTTTCCGGTCATTTTAGCGGGGTCGCTTTAGAACTCAGCCCGACTGCTGATTTCCAGCCCCAATCTGATCGCATTCGTCCGCGCCTCACCGATCTGTGGTCCCGGATTATAGGCGCCCCGACCGCGATCTTACAGATCACAGCCCTATCGATCACCTTGCTACTGACCATTCTCACGGCTCCGCTTTTATTCCAACTGGTGGTCGATGCTGTCATCCCGGGCGGGGACCGGGGCTTGCTGATGGCCTTAGCCCTCGCCTTTGGGGGCTTGGCCGTGATGCGCGCCATTGTCGAAGCCGCGCGCGGCTATGCTATTGCGACTTTTGGCGCTCAGCTTTCCCGCCAAATGGTCGGTAATGTCTTTCGCCACCTGATCCGCCTGCCGGCCCGCTATTTTGAGCGTCGCCATGTCGGCGATATTATCAGCCGCATCAATTCCACCCAGCCGATCCAAGAGGCGCTTTCGCAATCCGTTGTGGGTGTCCTAATCGATGGCGTTATGGCCGTCATTATGCTCGGCGTGATGGTCGCGTTTAGTCCGTTGCTGGCTGCCGTCGTCCTGCTGAGCAGCGCGCTTTTGGTAGGCGTGACCTTACTGATCTACCCGCATCTGCGCCGCACTCAGGAAGAGGCGATCTATGCCCGCGCGCTGGAAAACAGCCATGTCATCGAAAGCATCCGGGCCAGCACGACCGTGAAACTGTTTGGGCGCGAGGCGGAACGTGAAGCCAGTTGGAGCAATCTATTCTCTGACGTCATTGATGCAGACCTAGGCCACCAGCGCTGGGCTGTTGCGTCAAAGGCGGCGCAGACATTGATCATTGGTTTGCAAGTTGTTGCGGTTGTTGTGTTGGCCGCGATGCTCGTCCTTGATCCGAGCCGTGACTTCACCGTCGGGATGCTCGTCGCGTTTTTGATTTACCGCCAATATTTCGCGGATGCGGTCGTACAACTGGTTCAGAAGGGGATCGAGTTTCGTTTGCTTTCGCTTCATCTCGACCGCTTGGCCGACATCGTTTTTGCGCAAACAGAGCGGCGGCGCGAAGGCTATGACGCTCTGCCAGATATTAAGGGTCGCGTGGCCCTAAAGGAGATCTCTTTCCAATATGCGCCAGACGAGCCGTGGGTCATTCAGGATTTCAATCTCGATATTGCGCCTGGCGAGATGATCACCTTAACGGGCCCAAGTGGTGGCGGGAAAACGACCCTAATGAAGCTGATGCTTGGCCTTTACGCACCGAGCGCAGGACAGATTGAGATTGATGGACACGATCTCAGCGCTCTCGACCCGGCTGAATGGCGATCCCGTGTGGGCGTCGTCATGCAGGATGACCGTCTTTTATCAGGCACGATTGCTGATAATATCGCCTTCTTCGATCCCGAAGTGGACATGAAGCGCGTGGTCGAAGCCGCCCGCGCCGCACAAATCCATGACACAATCGCGGCCATTCCGATGAACTATCTCGCCATGATCACCGATGCGGGCCATATTCTTTCCGGTGGGCAGAGGCAGCGGCTATTGCTCGCGCGAGCGCTTTACCAGCAACCGGACGTGCTTTTCCTCGACGAAGGGACCGCTAATCTGGATGTTGAAACCGAGGCGCTGATTGTTGATTTGATCCGCCGATTGCCGATGACCCGCATAATTGTCGCCCATCGGCCCGCTTTTTTAGACGCGAGCGACCGGATCGTGCGGATCAAAGAAACACGCGTATAGGTTGTTTTTTTCAAATTTGTTCGGAACAGATGCGATTTTCATACATTATCAAGGCGCATTTACCTTGTTTCGTGCCAAATTGATGCAGATTCAGGTTGAACACGTGGCGTGGTTCTTGCTTTTTTTTAATTGACCTTAGGCATTGGGCCTTTGGTCCACTAAAACAGAGGACTCAACGCAATGCGTGAACTCACAGTTGAAGAACTCGACATCGTCGAAGGCGGTGGACCAATCATCATCGATCTTTAGATGCTTGATTGATAAAATGTTTTGTGGGAGCCCGCCTTAAGGCGGGTTTTTTTATACATATTCTCACGCATCCTTAAACTTTTGGCGTTTAGTTACCCAACCGGAAGGTATGGGCATGCGTTACGCCATCGCGATTATAGCGTTGTTTTGGGGTGTTCTCGGGCACTCAGCTCTTGCGCATGCGCAAGAGCAATCCGTAACCGTCACAGAATTTTTCCAAAGCGATGCTACTGTTAAAGACCGCCTGCGACAGCCAAGGTCTGATATCCAAATCCAGGCCATGGATGCACGGCGCGCTTTGGATGAAATGGTTCATGTCGGGGACATTGCCGCTTTGCAGGCCATCAAAGGTAACTTCGACCCAGAGTTTCGCGAAGCTTTCCCAGGTCTTGTCGCTCTCACCGATCTTGTTGAGACGGCCTATGATGACGACACTTTAGATCGTCAGGCACTTCAAAACGCCCTTCGTGATTTTGATCACCAAGGCGACTGGTATGCAGGCGTTTACGCCAATATCGCACTTTCCGTCCTTCACCTCCGCCAAATGGAGCTGCTTCTTGCAGGACAATATACGCAGTCGGCCTTGGATATGATCCCGGAAGATGTGTCACCACTGGTTAGCGACGCCCAGCTTATTATCGCTGAACAAATGATCATGCTTTACGGCATTAGTGCCAACCCAGAACGCATGCTTGAAGCGAGTAAAACAACGCGCCGACTTCACGCAGAGTTAGGATCACAATTTGATCGTCATGAATTGATGACCAACTTCCTCCTCGCCTTTAATCGCAAGCGGGATCATCAGGGCGCGTTGAAGATTGCCGACCTCATTCAACAAGAGGACAGCGCAACAGACACGCATTCAGAACTCGCCCAAGTTTATACAGCCGACTTATATAATGAAATTGGAGAGTTTGAGGCCGCCCTCGATATCGCCATGAAAGCGGAGGCCGCCAAAGATCCATTCATAAGACGACGCGCAACAGGGGAGCAAATGATTGCGCTCTCTGGATTAGGAAACCGCGAAGACGCGATCCGGAAGATGAGAACGCTAGACTTTTGGGCCAATCAGGCACCAACCGAAAAAGCCTACCATAGCGAGGCTGGTCTGCACGCTTTATCTCTTCTCGCGGCGAGTGAAGGCGATGCGGCGAGAGCCGTCGCACTTATGAACCAACGACTAGACCTCATGATTGGTCAACTCCGTGCCGCGAATGCGAACGACACGTCTTCACTACTTTCACATCTCGAAAACTCACGCGAGCGTCAGCAAGAGCGCGAGGCCGCCCTGCAACGTGAAGCCGAACTGCAGGCCGTTCAGTTGGCCCAGCAGGAACGCTTAAACCGTTTGCTGGTTGTCATTCTTGCACTGATCTTTTCAGCCTTCGTGACAGCCATGCTGTTCTATCGCTACCGCGAGATCAATAATAAGCGCGTCGCCGCCCTTCGCGAAAAAGCGCTCTCTGCCGAGAAAATGAAAACAGAGTTCCTAGGCGTTGTGAATCACGAACTCAGAACGCCTTTGAACGGCGTGATCGGGATTAGTGATGCCTTGATCCATCATAGTCCCGACCCGCAAACGCGGGCTCAGGCTGAAACTATTCTGGAATGCGGAGAAAAGCTGCAGGACCTTGTGGAAAGCATGATCGACATGTCCACGATCGAGGGCGGCAAGCTCACCCTTCTACCGGAACCTGTGGCATTAGACGCGATCATCGAAGCAGAGGCCGCGCGATGGGAAAAACCGAGCGCAGAAAAAGGGCTGATCTATACGCGCTTTATTGCGGAAGACTTGTCCCGCGCTGTTGAGGTTGATGTAGCTCGCCTGCGCCAGTGTCTTAAAATCTTACTCTCTAATGCAACCCGCTTCACGCATGAAGGCCGCATCCATTTGCACGTGACAGGGCGAGAAACTGAAGCAAACAGCTTAGCGATTACCGCTATCGTCGCCGATACAGGCCAAGGCATGAGCGAAACTGTGCAAGACCGCTTGTTCACGCCTTTCCTCCAAGCCGATAGCACCATGACGCGCAAATATGGCGGGGCGGGCCTTAGCCTGGCCATTGCTCGCAAGCTCGCCCGTATGATGGGCGGGGACCTAAACGTTGTGTCCACCCATGGGCGCGGCTCAGAATTTACGTTGACCGTGGACTTACCTCTCGCAAGCGAGGATCAGGCCGAGACCCCCCGTCTCTCTGAGCCTAGCGACATCGCTTCACCAAAATCCGATCAGGCACGCGCCACTCAGGAATTTGGGGCTGACGCGACTGCCGAGACCGTCTTTACAGACGCAACACCCCCAGTTTCTGAACCAACAGACGAGACCATCCTCGATTTGATGCATCCGTTCATTGAAGACGACGAAGAATACAATCAAGATCCAGAGCCCATATTGACAAGGGATGCTGACGAAAATGAATTCGTCGATCTCTTGGACCATGTCCCAGAGCTTTTTGCGCCAGAGCCAACGAACAGCCCAGCACAGGACCCGAATGATCTGAGCGGGGTCCGCATCCTCGTTGTCGAGGATATTGCCTCCAATCAAGATGTCATCCGCTTGATGTTAGAACGGGAAGGCTGTGTGTGCATTCCCGCCCTCTCCGCCGAAGAAGGGCTGAATTATCTGATGACACGATCTGCCGACATCGTCCTCATGGATATTCGCATGCCCGGTATGGATGGTGTGGAAGCGACCCAACATATCCGAAAGCTGTCAAGTTCTGCTGCACACCTGCCCATTATCGTTTTAACCGCCGAAGCCAGTGCCGATATGAATGCCGAAGCGATGATGGCGGGCGCGGACCTGTTCCTCACAAAACCTGTCATTGGTCGCGATCTGATCGAGGCGATCCGATTTGTGCGATCAGACGCTCTACGCAGCGCTCAGAGCGCTTAAGCCTGATCCCTGTGAGGGCCAGGCGCAAAAAGCTTCGCAAAGACAAGCCCGCCTAATGCGCCAGCGAGAGCTTGCAGGGAAAGACCAAAAGCCTCACGCGCGCCGCCAATCAGGTGAACGCCGAAAAAGGCTTCTTTCATCCAAAGCAGCATCACAATCATGGCAGTCGCACCCGCGACCATGAACACGATTGGCCGTCCAAATTTTGCAAGTCGATAGACGAACAGCCCGGCAAGGAATGCCACCATCAGGCCAAGCAGGATGAAGATCCCATAAAGACCACTCATATGCTGCAAATTATAGAGCGTCATCGAAAGGCGTTCGCCAAAGGTAATATTCGCCTCAACATTATCTAACATCCCGACCTGTCTCTGCGTCTGAAAAATCACGGCTAAAATGACTGTCAGAATAGCGGCCAGAAACCACGCTCTCAAAAACTGTCCAATTCGTTTCAGAATATGCATGACGGACCTTTCTGATCTTGTCTTGCGCCCTTAGTCTTAAGCGCTTGGTCTTGCGCGCTGAGCCTTGCGCGGCCTAGGATCGACCTAACCGATTGCAAAGGATTGTCCAATGTACCGTTTTGCTATGCTTGCTGGAATTGGCGCACTCGCCCTATCGGCCTGCCTTGAAGCCCAACCTGCGCCTGACCTGCCTGAGACGCCGTCTTCCGCCTTCACACTAGAGACGGTCGCAGACGGGTTGTCGGCGCCTTGGGCTGCCGCACCTCTGCCGACTGGTGGTTATCTCGTCACGGGCAAGCTGGGCCAGCTATGGCGGATTAATGCGGACGGCACGCAGACAGACATAGCGGGCTTGCCTGAAGACATCATCGCCTTGTCCGAAAGCCAGATTGCCACAGACGGGCAAGGCGGGTTTCTAGATGTCGCGCTCGCCAATGATTTTGCGACATCGGGAACCGTCTTTTTTTCTTATAGTTATGGCGATTGGGCCGCAAACAATACGGCGCTGCTCCGGGCGCAGCTGAATGGGGACACGCTTTCCAATCTTGAAGTGATCTTCCGCGCTAACCCCGCCAAAGAGGCAGGATCGCATTATGGCGGTAAGATTGTGGTTCTGCCCGACGATACGCTCTTGCTCAGCCTCGGCGATGGCTTTTCCTTGCGGGAAGAGGCGCAGCGGGTCACATCTCACCTCGGCTCTATTGTCCGCCTGACAGCCGACGGCCTCCCCGCCATTGATAATCCAGGTTTTGGCGAAGGTGCACTGCCTGAGCTTTTCACCATCGGGCATCGCAACGTGCAAGGTCTCGCTAGAGACCCAGAGACGGGTGCGATTTGGGAGCATGAGCATGGTCCGCGTGGAGGCGATGAGCTCAACATCCTCACCCCGGGCGAAAACTATGGTTGGCCGATCGTCACCAAAGGCGTGGATTATCAAGGCGCCCGGATTAGCCCGCGGGAGAGCGACCCGCGCTTTGTTGATCCTGTGCGGTCTTGGGTGCCGTCGATCGCTCCGTCAGGTTTGGCGGTCTATCGCGGCGATGTCTTTCCAGAATGGGACGGCGACTTACTCGTCGGCGGTCTGGCCTCAGGTGATTTACGCCGCGTCAGTCCGGACGGGGCAGAGGAGATGATCCTTCTCAACGACCTTAAAACAGAGACAGATCGCTTTCGCGTCCGTGACGTCGATATTGACAGTGACGGTGCCGTCTTACTCTTGATCGAAGACGCAACGAATGGGCGGTTGATCCGCCTTTTACCGCGATAGAGGACGCCGATCATCACAAACAAAAAGCCCGGTCAAATGACCGGGCTTTCTTTATGGCTATCAGATGAGCCGCTTAGTCGTCGTCGCGCTTTTAGTCTTCGTCTTTGCGGGGTGAACGACGACGGCGTGAACGACGGGGCTTTTCTTCGCCCTCATCATCGTCGTCACGTTTGGAACGCTTGCGCTCTTCGACTTCGATCTCTTCGCCGGTTTCCTGATCGACATGCTTCATTGACAAGCGAACTTTGCCGCGATCATCAAAGCCCATCAGCTTCACGAAGACCTCTTGGGCTTCCTCAACCACGTCAGACGGATGATTAACGCGCTCTGGCTTCATCATAGAGACGTGGACCAGACCGTCTTTCTTGCCGAAAAAGTTCACGAACGCGCCGAAGTCGACGACTTTGACGACCTTGCCTTTGTAGATCTTGCCCGCTTCCGGCTCTGCCGTTAGGGACACGATCCATTCTTTGGCGGCATCGATGGACTTCTGATCGTTAGAGGCGATTTTGATTGTGCCGTCATCTTCAACAGAGACGCGCGCGCCTGTCGTATCGACGATTTCGCGGATGACCTTACCGCCGGAGCCGATGACATCACGGATCTTGTCGACAGGGATATTCATCTGCTCGATGCGCGGCGCAAACTCACCGACGCTGTCGCGGGACTCTGTCAGAGCTTTGTCCATTTCGCCAAGAATGTGCAGGCGACCGGCATTGGCTTGAGCCAGCGCGGTTTCCATGATCTCCTCAGAGATACCGGCGATTTTAATGTCCATCTGCAGCGAGGTGATGCCTTCGCGCGTACCGGCGACCTTGAAGTCCATATCGCCCAGATGATCTTCGTCACCCAAAATGTCTGAAAGGACAGCCACATCATCGCCGTCTTTAATCAGACCCATGGCGATACCAGAGACTGGACGCTTCAGCGGTACACCGGCATCCATCATGGCCAGTGAACAGCCACAGACCGTTGCCATAGACGAAGAACCGTTTGATTCTGTGATCTCTGACACAAGACGAATTGTGTAAGGGAAGTCCTCAGCTGTTGGCAGAACCGCTTGCAGCGCGCGCCAGGCCAGCTTGCCGTGGCCATGTTCGCGACGGCTTGTGCCACCCATGCGACCTGTTTCCCCGACGGAGTAAGGCGGGAAGTTATAGTGCAGCATGAACTTGTTCTTGATCGTGCCTGTCAGCTGATCCACGAATTGCTCGTC